>JAJRRS010000012.1 GCA_024279275.1 Planctomycetota bacterium
CGCGGGCAACTCAAGGATCCGCCGACGCAGGCTGTCGGTTCGGTACAGGGCGAGGACACGGCCATCCGCGGCGGGCAGCTCCCATAAATCATTTACGTTGCTAATGTGGATATTAGGGTCGTCCGAAAGTACGGACTCGGATTCGACCCACCGGGCGGCTATGTCTTCGGCCTCAAAGACCGCGTAGTCTGGAAGATTGGGGGCGAGCTGTCGGAGTTGCATCATCAGAAAACGCCGCTGGGATGAGGGCATCACGATGCCGCGATAATCCAGCAGACGTGCGGTGAGTCGCTCTGCTGTCGCTTGAAAAATTTCGTGTGAAGGGTCGTTGATCAACTGCAAGGCCCGTAGTTCGGCGTCTGCCACAATTATTCGGCCTTGTGCATCGACGGCGTGCTGGTATTTGTCCTGTGCAAGTGTCTGGGTCAGTAACGCAAGCGCGTCGTCGGGCTTGCCTGCGCGGACGAGGCAACGAGCCTGCGCCTGCAGGGCACGCGCGCCCCGGTTCGGGTCCGACGTGCGTTGGGCGATTGCGGCATACGCTTTTGAGGCGGCGAGTAACTGGTCGGGCAGGCGTTCGAGCCGTGAGGCCTTAGCCCAGGCATCGGCCTCGGCTTTGTCTTCCAATGCCACGGGTCGGGACGCCCTTGGGTAAGCTCGTTCGCCCTGGTCATCGAACACGATCAGGCTGTCTACCAGATCAGATTCAATACACTCGGCGAAGACTTCAGATGCTGGCAACGAACTCGCCAACTCCGCCAACCGCTCGGCCCGCTGCGCCCAGAAACCATCGAGTTGGTCTCTGAGCACAGTGAGCTGTCCGCGGTAGACATCAACCAACTTCTGTTGCACGGCCAGCCGTTCGTTCTGCATGGCCTGGGTCATAAACCAGAGCACACAGGCGGTCGGCAGCAGCACGACCAGACTCAGCAGCCAGACCACGGGCCACCAGCCTCTCTCTCGGCCCAAGCCGGATCGGGATCGTGTGAGTTTAAGTGTCACGATTACTTGGCCTTGAAGGTCGAGAGGATCTGGTCGATAGTGGGCTTGATCTCATCGAGCCGGTCCGACTCGCAGAAGACTCTTAGCCTGGACAGCGTCGCGTCGCTGAGTACATAGGTACGGTATTCGACCATGGCCTGGTCACGCTCCGTGAAATCGGCGAGGAAGCTGACCGCCGATTGGCCGTTGATTGATCGCTCGACCCAACTGTCAGGCCGGACGGTGTATCCCTCTCGGCGTTGCTGAGATTTGGATACATTGTCTTGGGCATACGCACGCAGGGGCTTGTCCAGATCGATCTCAGTTAACGTAAGCGACGCGGCGTTCATGATGCTCACGGCTGCCCCATCCGGATCAATCAGGAATATCTTGGTAGCATCGGGCCTGTCCTCGCCGAACTCGTAGACATACCAACCCGCGGGTGCCGACAGTGAGAAGCCCAGCCGTTGGTCCTGGTACTCGACGGGCTGGTCTTGGACTGTCTTGGTGATCGAGGCCAGTTCGCCGATGATGCCCTCTGCAGTGAGTTTTACAAGGTATCGGTTCTCATCGGCAGTGAACCAGAGTGTCTGGTGCATGACCTTTTCTAACACGAGATCGACCTTAAAACACTCGAACTCCCCGGCGGGGACCGTAACCGTCTGTTTCTCTAAAACCTCAAGGGGGATGTCGAGCCTTTTGCCGGTGAAGGTGACAAAGATGGGCAGCGTGGTTTTGTACCCGACTTCCAGGGGCAGACGCCGGATCAGATAGATAGCCTGCTCGTTATCGTACTTCTGCTCGTCAAGCTCAACGGTGTTGTTCGTGCTTTCGTCTCTGCCAGTCCCTGACAACAGGACCTGGGTCGGCGTGTAGATCGCGTTCGTCTCGCCGAGCAGCGGGTGGTCAAACCGACTGGCCAAAGGGCGGAATGTTTCGGGATCGGCATCCACGAAGCTGATTACCTGTGTGCCATTTAACGCGATGTAGCGGTTTGTTTGCATGTGCCAGGCATCGGCACCGTCGTCGGTAGTGATGCGGTCCGCGGTCCATGTAAACATGCCTATCTCCATACCCGTGGGCAGCGTCATTCTCATCCGCATGACCTCGCCATCTTCCCATGGGACGGGCCCGATCACCATCTGGCCGGGCATGTGCTTGCGCGCCTCGGCGATCAACTCTTTCTGATCGGGGTAGTTCTCGATCAACTTCTCGAACGCCTCGGTCGCTTCGGTGTCCATGCCCTTTTTGAGGTAGCACTTCGCCAGGAGATACTGCGCCCGCGCTGCGAGGTTTCGGTTCACCTGGGCGTCATCCAAGATCTGCTTGTAGATTCCAATCGCCGCGTCCAGGTCGCCGATTGTTTCTTCGGTAAAGATCGCCTTCTCCAGCAGCTCGGATGCGGGTTGGGCGATGGCTGTGGATGTCAGTGCCATCACAAGCGTCACAAGGATCGGCGTAATAATTCGGGGCTTCATCGTTAAATCTCCTGTCAGGGTCCGTCGTCGGACGACTTGGTATCTCATTAACACAACAGGAAGATACCGAGCGGATGTGACGGTTATGTGACGGCGATGTCCCGATCATGTCCTTTTTTGCCACACGCACAACTGGCTGGCAAACTGGTACAGCCAAGGATCGCCGCGACAGCCGTCAGGCCCGCCAAATAGAACCCTGCTAACCTCTAAATGCCGTTCTCAAGCCCATCGCAAAACCCGACCGAACTGGTTATCATGTCCGGCCCGCCGGGCTGTCCACACAGCCTGACCTTTGGAGAGGTGTCTGAGCGGCTGAAGGAGCTGGTTTCGAAAACCAGTGTAGGGTTCGCCCTACCGTGGGTTCGAATCCCACCCTCTCCGCTTTCTTTTACTGATCACTCAAACGTCCGTAGCTTGCAGTACTTATCGCGTTCGAATTTAGGTCCATCATTCGAGCCAGCCGGGACAGATCCGGCGTAAGTATTGTCGTTATAGCCTCTTAACATAGTTCCAACGTCCCGATGTCTATGGCCGTTCGTCTATAACCGCTAAGCCCGCAATAGGCGGATAGTTACGGGTGGGAACGGTAGGAATAATCGGCCAGGCATGGTTTAATCGGACTAGGTGATGAACACTTCCAGTCCATCGATCCGGGTCTCACTGAATTTTTCCCAGATTGGAGGCTTGGTCACTTGGCCTAGCTGTACGCGGTCACAGGGTGTCGCATCAAAGCGAAGGTTTTCGACTACATAGTTCGGCTTGGGGTTAGCTGCGGCATTCACACGCATGTCCAAGCGTCTTGTTTCGGCGTAATACAGGATGGATAAGTGATACTACTGGCCTTCTTCAATCGTGGGGCTTTGTCAAATCTGGCCGACACGATCGGCGAGGTTGATGATGCGGATGACCTTCTCGGCACCATCCTGCCACTCGCCCATTCTTACGCAGAAGGAAGGTGTTGTGTCACTTCCCTGATCGTTATCGTTAGGTTCACCAAACATGAAGGTTATCTTGGGCTTAAGCCCATACTCTGCGTGAGAGATATAGATGTCCATCTCGATCCGGAATGAGTCTCGCGACGGATCGATGATGTGGTCGAAGGTCGGGCTTGTTGATAGATACAGACCTACACCTGAATCGACGCCATAGACTCGATAGACTCGCGCGACGTAGTTTTCCTCAGCCTCATCCCAGTACAGATTGTCTGGGTCGGTGCTGACGTATGCGGGGTCACGAGAGTAGTCTTCTCGGTAAACCGATATCCATGGCCGTTCTTCTTCCATTGAGGTGGATGTCTGCATCGCACCAATCGAGTCGACGACCCCGCCAACTTGTGGCGTCTGAGGCTCCTGTTGCTCGATGGGCCAGCCCAGGTTTGCATCTGACGGGGCAATATTGCTGCCCTGTAAAGAGTTCGAACTGTGCCGGGGATGAACCGTTGTGCCAGAATCCACGGTCGCGACCCAGCGGTCATCGGAGCTGAACGCCGCACTTCGTGGGTATACGGTTGCATTGTTGAACTGCAGCAGCGCCTGTTGTAACCGCCAGTCCCGCAGGCTTGTGGTGAGATTGAGGCCCGTTGCCAGCAATCGCTCGCCGGTGTGATCGAATGATATGCTCACCACACTCTGGCGATGCCCGCGCAATAATGCGGGTTGGTTGCCGGTCTTTGTGTTGAGGATCCATATATCGCCCGAATCGTCAGCAGCCGCCACCAGCGGATCCAAGGGATGTGGCCTGATTTTCGCGACCCTGCGTGCCGCTGATCGGCGTCATATTGGTCCCTTTGGTCCGTTTACCGGGGGGCAAACCCGCTATTCGCCCGTCGATTTGAACCCCGGTGTCCGGGTCGCCACAGACCGGCCGGGGGGAAGAGGGTGCTGGGTGCCCAGAACATGGTGGGCCACGACGGGGTCTACGGGGTCTATATAATAGGTCACTACTGTCCCAACGTTTGAGCCGTGATTTCGTATAAGTGTTGCCAAGCGAATGATCTGCAAGAGAAGATGACCTGCATCAACTTGAACTTGCTGCGACCATCGGGCCTTTCCTTGAATACAGGAGAGGCTCATGTAC
>JAJRRS010000176.1 GCA_024279275.1 Planctomycetota bacterium
GTTCCGCCGCGTCGCTGTCTTGATGTAGAGAGATGTCGATCGTCCAGCTCCTTGTAAAAGAACCAGTCTCTCAAACTGAACGCAAGAGCGCAACCTAACATGCGCCTAACGCGCACGAGTTATTATTGGAATTGGTATAATACCATTCCCATTAAATACTCGTGCGTCTGTGAAGCCCACGTTCTCCTGAACGTGGGACGCTACAACGAACTGACGCACGAATTCTTTTCGGGATGGGTCTAAACGTACACGCTACGCCTCATCCACCACAATCCGATTCCCATGCACCTCGATAACCTTCACCGCCTGCCCCGCGCCGATGTACGGCCCGACGCTGACGACATCAATAATATGTTCGCCGAACCGCGCCGTGCCGGTCGGCCTCAGGTCGCTGGCGGTCTCGCCGGTGATCCCGACCTTAACCACGCCGACGCCCAAGACCTCGTCGCCGCTGACGTGGATCTGTTCGCCCATCATGTCGACCCCGACCGCCGCGCCTGATGGCTGGGCCGCATCAAGGATCAGCCGATTCAAGCCCGGGATCTTCCCGAAGTGTTTGGTGATGTAGTAAAACCCCACGCCGCTCGCCACCAGTCCCAGAAGCGTCGTGAACATGGAAGCTAACAGTTGCCCCTGCATCTCCTGTGGCGGAAGCCATCCGCTCTGACCCCCGTAGCCCGATCCCATCGGCACCACGCCGAGCACCACCCCCATGAACATCATCATCAGCCCGCCGATCCCCAACAACCCGAACGCCGGCATAAAAACAATCTCGATAATCACCAACACAAAACCAATCAGGAACATCAGGATGTGCCACACCTCCGCCAGCCCGATCACAAACGGCGCACCGATCAACGCGATCAACGCTACCGCCGCCACCGCGCCCGGCAGACTCAACCCCGGGGCCTGCAACTCGATGTACGCACCCAGCAGGAAGACAACCGTAAGAATCGCACGCATCCACCACGACGTCAGAATCGCAGCCACCCCTTCGCTCCACGTCACGGGAATCGCAGCGACGCTCGAAGCCTGGTAGTGCAGCATAAGCTCCTGTTCAGAACTTATTGTCCCCTTGGATAGCCCGATGTCCTGTGCCCGTGTCTGGTTTAATGTTAATAATGTCGTGCCATCGTGGACCCGCCCGTCCGGGATCTTCGCACCGCTGGGCAACACCTCCACCGCATGCCACGCGCCGCGCTCAGCTTCCGTCACCGTCAGCGTCACCGCCCCCACATCTTGCAAGGCCGGCTGAGTAGCGCTGGGGTTCGACAGCGGCATTGGCCCCGCCGGTGGTCCGGCCGTCGGCCCGGGGGTCGGCCCGGGGGTTGGTCCCGGCGGTGGTCCCGCCTTGCCCTGGGTTGAATCGCCCTTAACCATCACCGAAAAATCAATCTGATTCACCAACTGACGTTCACCCGAGCCGTCGTTTCTTTCAACCAGATAAACCTCGGCACCCAACACACACATCGCATGGAACAAGGCGTAGTCGTACCCGTTGGATCGGGCGCTATCGCGGAACTCTTCGAGGATCGGCGACAACATCTTGGCCCGTTCGGTCGGCGCCAGGCTCATCCCCGGAACAATCGGTGCGCAGTCCCCCGTCGCCGACGCCGGCGACATGACGATCTCATCGCACGCCGACGCGAGCATGATCCCCGCAGAGTAAGCCTCGTTATGCACCCACGCCACCGTCGGCACAGAGAGACTCTTGATGTACTTGCTGATCTTCAACGCGCTGGTCACAACCCCGCCTGTCGTATCCAACTCGATCACGATCA
>JAJRRS010000177.1 GCA_024279275.1 Planctomycetota bacterium
GCACGGCCTGTCCTGGGTCGCCGATCAAATGAACATCAACCCCGACCAGGTGGCCGTCATCGGCGACGAGATCAACGACATCGCCATGCTACAAGCCGCCGGCTGCGCCATCGCCATGGAAAACGCCGCCGACGCCGCCAAACACCACGCCGCCTACATCACCAAACCCAACCACGACCACGGCGTCGCACACGCCATCCAACAAATCCTCCACGGCCACTGGTAATTATTCCAATCCCATAAAACCCCTGCGTCTGGGAAGCCCACGTTCTCCTGAACGTGGGACAGTACGATGAAATTGGCGCACGAGTTTCTTACGCGATTGGTATCATACGGATTCCTGTTAATCCCAGCGCGTTTACGAAACGCACGGTCCACCTGTGTTTAGCCCGGTCGCTTGCGACCGGTACTGGCCGCAAGCGGCCAGGCTAAGCAACCCATGTCCCTGAAGCTCCAGCCCGATCAGCGGTTGAACGCGCGAGGATTAACCTGAATCCATATCACTCCCCGTTTAGCGGGCGATCAAAGATCGCCGTGTGGCAGAATCATCCACAGATAAACACGATGGGCAGGAAGAGGACAGCGACCAGACCTACCCGTGGCGTCGCATGCGGGCTTGCCGTTTAGCGGCGGATCGCAGATCCGCGAGTTGTCCCAACAGGTTAAGTGGGACGAACACGGGGGTTCATCGTGGTCGAACGCTCGCACAATTTCCAGGATCCAAACTATAATCCAACCCCCGCATCAACCCTCAATAACTCGCCTGCCGATCGATCAGCACGACCATCCGATCCTGGATATCTTTGAGGTTGCGGTTGGATAACGGCGGCGCGAAGCCATTGAATAGAAAGCTAAACGCCAGCGTCCGCTTGGCCCGCACGGGTTGATCCGGGTTGTCAGGATCAGCCGGCCCGGCGATCACCAGGTAACCCGACAGGCTCGACACGCTGCGGATATACCCGCTCTTCCCATACACCCAATGCCCGACGGGGAGTTTCTTGAATCGGCCGTCCAGCGTCCCGGTGCCAACCCGTGTCTGAGCATCCACCTTCCCGCTGTACGACAGGCTGGACATGAACACCGGCCCGCGCTCCGTGTCCTGATGCATCGACCGCAAAAGTTCAGCAAACAATCTGGCGGTGACTTTATTATCCCGGCTAAGCCCGCTCCCGTCGGCGATCGTCGCGCCCGCCGCCTCCGTGCCCAAACGATTCGACAACGCGTGGCGTATCGCCGCCGCACCGTTCTCCCAGTCGCCCGGCGAACCGGTCAACGCATAACCCATCCGCTTAAGCAACGACTCCGCAAACAGGTTCACCGAATCCTGGTTCGTCCGCTGCAACACCGCAGGCAGCAGCGTCTCAACGCGATGGATCGGCCGAGCAGCCGGCGCATGCTCCCCCGGCCCAAGCCGGACTACCTCCCCCACAACGATCCCCGCACGACCCAGACGATCCTTAAGCAAATCAGCCAGGTAGATCGGCGGGTCGTGCAGCGTCACACGCACGGGCGTGTAAAACTTGCTCTTCACACGACCGCGAAACGTCATCAGGTTCGTCCCCTGCTTACGATCGATCCAGAACTCGTTAGCGCCCCCCGTCGTCGCCCGGTTCACCGTCTGAATGAAAGGCGACTCCGGATAAAACGTAACCGTCGGCCCGGCACCGATCTGGCTCGCCGGGGCTGGCAACGCATGCAAACAGTTGTTATGAAAATTCAAGCCCGACACCTGCGCACAGTAATGCTTATGCAACTGACCCACCGGCCAACTGGGGTGGACCATCTGCCGGTCAAACACACGGTCATTCACGATCAACCGGCCAAACGAACTGATCCCCGTCTCCTTCACCGCCTTCACCCACCCGTCAAGCAAATCCTCCGCGGTCAGCCCCGCCTCTTTCAACAATACCGGATCGCCCAACGCCGGATCGCCGTCACCCGTAATCATCAGGTTCGGCCCGCCCCCCCGTTCACCCAACTCCCCAGATCCCCCCGGTTCAGTCACACTCAATTCAGTACGAAAAACAAACCCTTGCCCCAACACGTCCAGCGCCGCCGCCGTCGTCAACAGCTTCATATTGCTCGCCGGGATCATCGGCTCGTCAGCATTAATCTCCGCCAACGTCTCGCCTGTATCCGCATCCACCACACAGATCGAGTAACGCGTGCTGCGCAGGTCTCGGCTGTTCAACAACTGCTGCAACGCCCCATCCATCGGCCCAGCCAACGCGGGGGTTATGGAGATACCGGGGGAACCGGGGGTGCCCAGCGTGGCCCATACCAATGCAGCGCCCGTGATGATCGTTCTAATAGTCTGGTTCAATCTACCGCCCTCTGATTTTTGATACTTCATGCTAGCCATTGACACATGATCGGACCAGACAGCGTCCTACCGCCAATACGCACAGCGATCCAACTCCTTTAACCGATATTCGATGCCGTGACTGCCCTTGTACCGGACCAGCACGTGCAGCATCTTCGGGTCCGACGCGAACCAGTAGTGCTCCTCCCAGTCCGGCGCCAGCCAGAGCACCAGGTGGTGGGCATCCACCTCCCCAATCGGCAGCTTAAGCGTCTCCTCTCCACGGTATTGCACAATCGCCACACCCGTCGACAACTCCTTCGGCAGCGTCAGGTGCGTATCAGTCTGGTCACGCAGCACCTGCAACTCAAGCGTCTTTGGCGGATCATTAAACGGATACCCGCGCAGGATAAGTGTCAGGGCATCCTCAAACGCGAAGTGCTTGCCGGGCACCACCTCCCCCGAACGCTCACCCTCATCAGGAAAATAGCTGTGCTGATTCCAACGCAGCGTCCCCGCGTGATTAACGTACTGCTTGAACGTCGCGCCGCAATCCTCCAGCGACCCCATATCCAGCTTCAAGCTCTTGAGGTCGTCCGTCCCCACATAGGCCATCGTCGAGTAGTGGTAGGTGTAATTCTTAGTCGGGATATCGTCGCGGACGTGATGCTTGAAAACCGATCGCCCCGTGCCGTCACGGCTCTTGGTAAATGTTTCAGCACTGGCCATTTCTTTATTCGTGAAGATGCGCGCCGTGTAGCGATGCTCCTTGCCATAGATCGTCCGGGTCGCGTCATAGACAGCACACTCAGCCTGCCCATCAAACCACACCGGGCTGTCACGCCACGCATGCGTGAACCCCGCGAATGGATCAGCCACCTGCTCCGCCGCCGCCACGGAACTAATCAACAAAACAGCCATGCACACGAGAGTCGGGTTGGTTTTCATGCCAACATTGTAGGCCCGTGTGTTATAGGGCACCTCTGAAAATAGAAACTTCGTCGGGAAATAGCCGCTTGCGGCTTCGCGAGGCTTGGTCAATACCTTGGGTTTAAGTATTTTTAGAGGTGCCCTATAGTTTTTCCAGCCCCACTGAACTTAAAGCATCTGCCCATACAACTCCGCATACCCCCGATGCATCCGCTCCTGCGTAAACACCTCAAGCAGCCTGGCACGCCCCGCGACCCCCATCGCCCGACGTTTGTCAGCATCCATCAATAGCGAAATCAAATTCTCACCCAATACGCGCCCGTCCCCCCGAGCTGACAGCAGCCCCGTCTCATCGTGATCGACGACCTCACCGTTACCCCCCACATCCGTCGCAACAATCGGCAGGCCCGTCGCCATCGCCTCCAATAACGTCACCGAGATCCCCTCGCTGACACTGCTGAGCATGAATACATCCGCGCCCGCCAGCAGCTTATCAACATCATCCCGAACCCCAAGGAACTTGACGTGCTCGTAGATGCCAAGCTCCGCCGCATGCGCTTCGATCGCCTGCCGCTCCGGGCCATCACCGATCAGGCAAAGCTGCGCATCAGGCATCCGCTCAACCACCTCAGCGAAAGCGAGCACCGCGGTGTGATGATCCTTAACCGTGTGGAACCGCGCAACCTGCAAAACCAACGGCACACCCTCTTCCACACCCATCAACCCCCGCGCCCCGGCCCGTGATCCCGGGTCGGCTGTCGGAAAGTCATCCGGATCGATCCCGTTATGAATCACACGGATACGCCCCGTCGCGATCCCTTCGTTCTCAGTCAACGCCGCAGCGACAAACCGGCCCACCGCAGAAACCCGATCGCCCGGCTTAAGCAGCCAGCGGTTCGCCAGCACCCGCTTGAGCTTGCGTTGATCCGGGTAGTGTCGGCCATGCTCCGTAAACAAGATCGCAGGCAACGACCCAAAACCACGCGACAACGCCGAGTAAAAAAACGGGGTGTACTGATGTGCGTGCAGCAGCCCGATCCCGTGCCTCTTCACCGCCTCCCTCAGCCGCCGCGCCACCGATCGATCCAGCCCCGGCCGACGTTTCAGGTCCACCACCACAAACCCTTCCCCCGCCAATTCCTCCCCCAACACCCCAACCCCATCCAGGCACAAAAATACAAACCGATACCGATCCGCCAACTTCCTCGCCAGATCCCCAGCAAGGACTTCCGCCCCAGCCCGGTCCAGGCGGTGTAAGACGTGGCCGACAGTGGGGCGGTCCTCATTCATGGCGAAAACGGCTCTAGGGATAGCTTGGATTACAGATTCAAGCCGATATTAAAATCGGACAAGTCTATGATATATCTTTAGATAACGATCCTCCCCCGGCACAATGAGGCCACCCCAGCCCCCACGGGTTAGGCCTTGCCAAAAAGACAGAAATTAGCTATAATGATACCCCGAGTTCGTGGTATTAGTATTACTTATTATATAAATGTGCCTGGATATGCAGACGCTACGCCTATTCGCCGACGTGGCCCGTTGCCACAGCTTCTCCCAAGCCGCCGAGATGCATGGGATTAGCCAGTCCGCCGCCAGCCAGCGGATCGGGCAGTTGGAAAAAAAACTGGGCGTGACCCTGCTGGATCGCTCGGTCAGGCCTCTGGGACTGACCACAGCGGGCAGGCTCTTTGCCGAGGGCTGCGAGGAAGTGGTCGGTCGCTACGACCACCTCGCGTCGAAAGTCGCTGGACTCGGCAAACAGCCCCAGGGCGTGGTCCGGGTGATGGCGATCTACTCCGCGGGGATCGACCTCTTGTGCCGCGTCCGCCAGCAGTTCCAGGCCGAGCACGAAAACATCTCCGTCGAGATCCGATACGAACGGCCCGAACAGGTCTACCACGCCGTCTGTGAAAAAGAATGCGACATGGGCATCGTCTCCTACCCCGAGCGCTGGCGCAAGGTCGATTCGATCCCCCTGCGCGACGAAGAAATGGTCGTGGTCTGCAACACCCACCACAAGGTGGCGCAGATGCAGTCGATCTCCGTAAACGAGTTGGAAGGCAATGAGATCGTGACCTTCGACACGGACCTCCCCGTCGGCCGAAGGATCCGCGAGTACTTTAAGAACAACGGCGTCAAGCTGAGAATCAGCAACGTGTTTGACAACATCGACACCATCAAAGGAGCCTTGGCCGTCACCGAGCAGCTATCGATCCTCCCCCGCCGAACCGTCATCCGGGAAGTCACCGCAGGCTCGCTGGCGATGGTCAAGATGACCCCGCAACTCCTGCGACCCCTGGGCGTGATATTCCGCCGAAAGTCGCGCAACGGCTCGGCGTTCTCACCGGCGGCGCAGGCGTTTGTGGATTTCCTCGCCGCACACGCCCGCTCGGAAGACCACGACGGACCGACCCCGCGCCAAGGCCACACACTTCTGGGGGCCGGGAAATAACCATGCAACAAGAACCACCACAAACTTATACCGCCTCACCTTCCCCCGGCCTCCCCCCGGCCAACGGACTCTACGACCCCGCCTACGAAAAAGACGCATGCGGTGTCGGCTTCATCGCACACATCAAGGGCCACAAGAGCCACGGCATCGTCGAAGACGCCATCACCATGCTCGGACGCATGGACCACCGAGGCGCCTGTGGCTGCGAAGCCAACACCGGCGACGGCGCTGGCATACTCACCGCTCTGCCACACGGCTTCCTCCGCAGCGCCGCACAACGCGACGCCGACATCACACTCCCCGACGCCGGACTCTTCGGCGCAGGCAACGTCTTCCTACCCCGCGACCCCGCACAACGTGAAACCTGCAAGCAAACCTTCGCAAAAATCGTCGAAGCTCAGGGCCAGACCCTGCTCGGTTGGCGCGTCCTCCCCGTAGACCCCGATGGCGCAGACGTCGGCCCAACCGCACGATCTACCGAACCCTTCTGCGAACAGGTCTTCATCGCAGGTGCTGATGGCGTGCACGGCGACGCGCTGGAACGCCAGCTCTACATCATCCGAAAATACGCCAGCCAACTCATCCGCAGCGACGAATCTCTCAGCGAAGCGAAATACTTCTACGTCTGCAGCCTCTCCACCAAGGTGATCGTCTACAAAGGCCAACTCACCAGCGGACAGGTCATGCCCTACTACCCCGACCTCCAGGACGAGCGCTACGTCAGCCACCTCGCCATGGTCCACTCACGATTCAGCACCAACACCTTCCCCAGTTGGGACCGCGCACAGCCATGCCGATTCATGAGCCACAACGGCGAAATCAACACACTCAAAGGCAACGTCAACTGGATCGCCGCCCGCGAAGGCCTCATGCAAAGCGAACTCTTCGGCGACGACCTGAAAAAACTCTTCCCCATCGCCGAACCCGACTGCTCAGACTCCGGCAACTTCGACAACGCCCTCGAACTGCTCCTCTTGGCCGGCCGATCTCTCCCCGAAGCCGTCATGATGATGATCCCCGAAGCTTGGGAAAATCACGAGTCCATGCCCATGGCCAAACGCGCCTTCTACGAATACCACGCCGCACTCATGGAGCCTTGGGACGGACCCGCTTCCGTCGTCTTCACCGACGGCAAGTACATCGGCGCAGTACTCGACCGCAACGGCCTGCGACCAAGCCGCTACTACGTCACCCAGGACGACCGCGTCATCATGGCCTCCGAGGTCGGCGTACTCGATGTCGACCCCGCACAAGTAAAATACAAGGGTCGCCTCCAACCCGGCCGGATGTTCCTGGTCAACTTCGACGAGGGACGCATCATCGCCGACGAAGAAATCAAGGGTTCCATGTCCGCCGCACGACCCTACGGCCGATGGCTCCAGACACAACGCATCGACATCGCAGACCTCCCCGCACCCGGACCCAAAGACCTCGAAAAAATCAGCGACGACCAACTCATGCCCCTGATGCAGTCGTTTGGCTACACCGTCGAACACCTCCACCTCCTGCTTGTCCCCATGGTCCGCCACGCCAAAGAAGCGATGGGGTCGATGGGCAACGACCAGGCCCTCGCCGTCCTCTCCGATAAGCCCCGCCTGCTCTACGACTACTTCAAGCAGATGTTTGCACAGGTCACCAACCCCCCGATCGACCCCCTGCGCGAAGAGATCATCATGTCCCTGCAGACGTTCATCGGCCCCGAGGGCAACGTCCTGGAAACCACCGAGTCTCAGTGCCACCGACTGCAACTCGCTCAGCCCGTCTTAACCAACAAGCAACTCGGCGCACTCAAGCAGCTAGACCACCGCGGCTGGCGTTCCCGTGTGATCGACATCACCTACGACCGACCCCCCGGTGAAGGCACGCAAGGCGAAGACGCACTCGCCGACACACTCGACCGCATCTGCAAAGAAGCCACCGACGCCATCGACCAGGGCTACCAACTCATCATCCTCTCCGACCGCAACGTCGGCCCAAACCGCCTACCCGTCAGCTCACTATTAGCAACCGGCGCGGTACACCACCACCTGGTACGCACCCACGCACGCACACAGATCGGCATCGTCGTCGAGTCCGCCGAAGCCCGTGAAGTCCACCACTTCTGCGTACTCTTCGGCTACGGCGCAGACGCCGTCAACCCTTACCTCGCCTTCGAGGCACTCGCCTGGCTCCGAAAACGCGGCACGCTCAGCAAGTCCATCTCCAACGAAAAAATCATCCGCAACTACACCAAGTCAGTCAACAAGGGCGTCCTCAAAGTCATGTCCAAAATGGGCATCTCAACACTCGCAAGCTACAAGGGCGCGCAGATCTTCGAGGCACTGGGACTCGACCACAAAGTAATCCAACGCTGCTTCAACGGCACCGCCAGCAGACTCCGCGGCGCAGGGTTCGGCATCCTGGCAGAGGAAGCACGACGACGACACCTCCTCGGCTTCCCACAACACAACGGCATCCGCCTGGATCAACTTCCCAACCCCGGCGAATACCACTGGCGCGCCGGCGGTGAAAAACACGCCTTCGGCCCAACCGCCATCGCCAACATCCAGCTCGCCGTCAAAGCCAACAGCTACCCCGCATACGACCAGTACGCCAACCAGTGCAACGACGACGCTCGCAGCCGATGCACACTCCGAGGCCTGCTTAAACTCAAGACCGACGACCCCGACCGCGCGATCCCATTAGACCAAGTCGAACCCGCAGCCGACATCGTCAAACGCTTCCGCACCGGCGCGATGTCACTGGGCGCACTCTCTAAAGAAGCCCACGAAACTCTCGCCATCGCCATGAACCGCATGGGCGCGATGAGTAACTCCGGCGAGGGCGGCGAAGACATCGTCCGCTTCACACCGCTACCCAACGGCGACTCCAAACGCTCCGCCATCAAACAAGTCGCGTCTGGACGATTCGGCGTCACCAGCTTCTACCTCGCCAACGCAGACCTCATCCAGATCAAGATCGCTCAAGGCGCCAAGCCCGGCGAAGGCGGACAACTCCCCGCACACAAGGTCGATGAATACATCGCAAACATACGCTACTCCACACCCGGCGTCGGACTCATCAGCCCGCCACCGCACCACGATATCTACTCCATCGAAGACCTCGCTCAACTTATCTTCGACCTCAAAAACGCCAACCCCAACGTACCCATCAGCGTCAAGCTCGTCTCCGAAGTCGGCGTCGGCACCATCGCGTCGGGGGTGAGCAAGGCACACGCCGACCACATCCTCATCAGCGGGTACGACGGCGGAACCGGCGCTTCACCACTCACCAGCATCAAGCACGCCGGACTCCCCTGGGAGCTTGGTTTAGCCGAGACACACCAGACCCTGGTGATGAACGACCTGCGCTCCCGTGTCCGACTCGAAACCGACGGCGGGATGAAGACCGGACGCGACCTTGTCATCGCCGCATGCCTCGGCGCAGAAGAGTACGGCTACGCCACCGTCCCATTGGTCGCCCTGGGCTGCATCATGATGCGCAAGTGCCACCTCAACACCTGCCCCGTCGGCATCTGCACGCAGGACGAAGTCCTACGCAAAAAATTCTCCGGCCAACCCGAACACGTCATCAACTTCTTCTTCATGGTCGCAGAAGAAGCACGCTCATACATGGCCAAGCTCGGCATCCGCTCCATCGACGATCTGATCGGCCGGGTCGATCTACTCGAAGCACGCGACGCCATCGACCACTGGAAGGCCGACGGCCTGGACCTCTCGCCCATCCTCCAGCCCGCACGCAAACCTCACGAAAATGTCGCCGTCCGCAAACTCATCGCACAAGACCACGGCATCAAGAATGTCCTGGACGTCCGACTCATCGAACACGCCACCCCCGCACTTGAGCACGGCAAAAAAGTACGCGTCGAACTCCCCATCACCAACACCGACCGCACCGTCGGCACCATGCTCTCCCACCGCGTCTCGCAAAAGTGGGGCGAAAACGGCCTCCCCGACGACACTATCGAGCTGAACTTCCACGGCTCCGCAGGACAATCCCTTGGCGCCTGGCTCGCACGCGGCGTAACCATACGACTTCAAGGCGACGCCAACGACTACGTCGGCAAAGGACTCTCCGGCGGCAAAATCATCATCCACCCGCCACGCATCTCGACCTTCAAGGCCCATGACAACATCATCATCGGCAACGTCGCTCTCTACGGCGCAACCGCAGGCGAAGCCTACTTCAGAGGCGTCGCCGCCGAACGCTTCTGTGTCCGCAACTCCGGTGCCAACGCCGTCATCGAAGCCGTCGGCGACCACGCATGCGAATACATGACCGGCGGCCGCGTCGTTATCCTCGGCAAGACCGGACGAAACTTCGCCGCAGGTATGTCAGGCGGCATCGCCTACGTCTGGGACAAGGAAGGCGAGTTCCTACAAAACTGCAACCTGGGCATGGTCGATTTAGAAGGCCTCAGCGAAAAAGATGTCACCACGGTCAAACGCCTCGTCAGCAACCACCTGGAATACACCGGCTCAGGTGTCGCCGCGCAAGTCCTCGCAGAGTGGGACCGCGTCATGCCACAGTTCGTCAAGGTCATGCCCGTGGACTACCGTCGTGTGCTGGATCAACGCAAGGCCGCGGAGCAGGAGGCAGTAGCCCCCGGCGCGAGAAGTTAAACCGCGGGCGATTGCCCCGGCGTGAACAGGAACGATTCATCCCCGTGACCATGCGGGGTGTCAGAGTTTGGAGTGACTTGTTTTGGGTAAGCCAACTGGATTTCTTGAGTTCGAACGCCAGCCGATGTCCTCACGCGCGCCCGATGTGCGCATCAACGACTTCTACGAGATCATCGAGCGCGCCGACCCGCAGATGCTCCGTGAGCAAGGCGCACGCTGCATGGACTGCGGCGTCCCCTTCTGCCAATCCGAAACCGGCTGCCCCACCGACAACCTCATCCCCGAATGGAACGACAAAGTATTCCACGGCGACTGGGAAAGCGCCTACCACCGCCTGATCAAGACCAACAACTTCCCCGAGTTCACCGGCCGGGTCTGCCCCGCGCCCTGCGAAGGCTCCTGCTGCCTCGGCGTCATCGACCCACCCGTCACGATCAAGAGCATCGAGTGCAACATCATCGACCGCGCCTTCGAGGAGGGCTGGGTCAAGCCCAACATCCCGACCAACCGCACCGACAAGACCATTGCGATCATCGGTTCCGGCCCCGCCGGACTCGCCGCCGCCGACCAGCTTAATAAAGTCGGCCACACCGTCACCGTCTACGAACGCGACGACCGACTCGGCGGCCTTCTGATGTACGGCATCCCCAACATGAAGCTCGACAAAAAAATCGTCCAACGACGCATCGATCTCCTGGCAGAAGAAGGCGTCAAGTTCGTCACCAACGCGCACGTCGGTGTCAACGTCGATATCGACGATCTCCGAAAAGAACACGACGCACTCCTACTCGCCTGCGGCGCCACCGTCCCCCGTGACCTCCCCGTACCAGGCCGAGAGTTCAACGGCATCCACTTCGCCATGGAGTTCCTACACAAAAATACCAAAAGCCTCCTGGACTCCAACCTCGACGACGGCAACTACATCTCCGCCAAAGATAAACACGTCATCGTCATAGGTGGCGGCGACACCGGCACCGACTGCCTGGGCACCTCCTTACGCCACGGTTGCAAATCCCTGGTCAACTTCGAGCTTCTCCCCGTCCCGCCCGTACACCGCGCAGACGACAACCCCTGGCCACAGTGGCCCCGCATCTTCCGCGTCGACTACGGCCACGAAGAAGCCTCCACCAAATTCGGCAAAGACCCTCGTGAGTTCTGCATACTCACCAAGGAATTCGTCGGCGACGGCAAGGGCAACGTCAAAGCTATCAAAACCGTCCAAGTCGATTGGCAAAAAGACGACTCCGGACGATTCCAGATGACCGAAGTCCCCGGCAGCGAACGCGAGTTCCCCGCCGACCTCGTCACCCTCGCCATGGGATTCCTCGGCCCCGAAGAAACGCTCGCCGACAAACTCGGCATCGAACGCGACGC
>JAJRRS010000178.1 GCA_024279275.1 Planctomycetota bacterium
GGCGGTTGGCCTCGAAGTTGATGGGGACCGCCACCTTCAACTGTGCGGCGACCTGCCGGTCGGCTTCGGACTCCCCGCCGGAGTTGTCCTGGCTGCTCAGCCGCTCGAACGTGATCTGAGGCCAGTCGGCGGGGTAACGCATGATCTCCTCGTAGGGGATCGCGGTCTCAAGATTGATCACGGATTGCTTGGCGATGCCCAGCTTCTGCTGCCGGATGAGATCCCGGGCCTCGACCACGACCTTGGCGTCTTCGATCATCTCTTTGATCGCGTTGACCGCCACATCATTAGGATCCAGGAACAGGGCCTGGTCCATCAGGTCCAGCGCCTGCTGGTACTTCATATCGCGTTGCAGCGCCAATGCCCGATGCAGCAGGCGTTGGATTTCTTCATCTTTCTCCTGCTCGGCCTTGGCGCGGGCGAATGCTTCTTTTTCAAACCGATCATTTGCACGATCAACCACGCCCCGGGCGTCAGACTCGCCGCGCTGTTGTTCGATCGTGGCAGAAAGCACCTCGGCCTCGCCTCGCAGGGAGGCGTAGGTCTGGGGGGCCAGGAAACGCTGGTTACGATCCAGCACAACCTTGGCGTCGGCGACGGCGTCAAATGCCGCGGCGAAGTTCCGCTCGTCCTTGCGCTGTTTGGCCAGGTTCATCGATTTGCGGAACTCGGCCTGGACTTCCTGGGCCTTGATATTTTCACGATGGATGATCCCATCGACCAAGCCTTGCGGGGCGAGTCCCTTATTCTGAAGCGAGATCGCGGCGGCGAGCTGCTGCTTGATCTGCTGGTTCTCAGGATCAAGGTCGGAGGCTTCACGGTATTTTTCAATCGCCAAACGCAGTTGCCCGTCGGCCTGAGCCTGCTGGGCCTCGGCGACCTTCTGCTGGGCATATCCCAAGCGGACCTGACGAAGCAGGTCTTGTGAGGGGGCGTCGTCGGCCTGAGCCTGTTCAGCTTCGACCGGGGCGCTGATTTCCTCGGCTGCCACAACCGTGGCGACCGGGACGACTTCTTCAACGGCTACTTCTTCGACCGCTGCTTCTTCCTGAGGGACTTCGACCGGCTCCTGCATCGCCTGGACCTGTTCAACGGGCTGCGGGGCGGCTTCAATTTCGGCTTGGGGCTGCGTGGCGGGTTCAGGCTCGACGACGGTGTTCGCCTCGATGGTGCTGATTAATCCGTCCAGGCGGGCCTGGTTACGCCAATCCAGCACGACTCCGCTGGTTTGGATCGATTGCACATGGTCTTGTGCATCGCTGATCCGGCCGGCATCCACAGCCATCGCCGCCAGAGTCAGGTGTTCTTTCGCCGCGTTCAACACGGGCTGGGCCAAACGGTTCGCCTGCGCCAGCCGGCCCTTGGCCTGGGACGCGGTCAACTCATCAGTCCGATCATCATCCAACACAGCCTGGTACAACGCCGCGGCGAGCGACGGGTTATCCGACATCGCCTGATCGGCTTCCCAGAGCATCTGTGAGGGATGGGGCTTGGCTTGGGCAACGGCCTCTGGGGCTTCGTCGACCGTGACAACTTCTTCGGCCTCATCGGTGGCGACAACTTCCACAACCTCGTCGGTTGCTTCAACGGCCACGACTTCTTCGGCCACCTCGGCGGCCTCGCCAGCGTCTTCGCTCAACTCGGCGACAGCGGCGTCTACCACGTCCGCAGCTTGGTCAAGATCGTCGGTCGCATCTTGAGCAGCCTGGGCGGCCTGGCTCATGGCGAGCGTCTGTTCGTCGATCGACTTGATCGCGCCGTAGTAGCTCAGGCGATCATCTTTCGCCAACTGCATCGGATCGACACGATGGAACACATCACGGGCCGCTTCCAGGTCGCCGCTCTCGTAAAGGCTTATGCCCTGTTCGTAGAGGTCTGACGCGGTCGGGTCGCCTGCATCGGCAATCAATGCGGGAATCCCCGCAGCCAGACCGGAGACCACCACGGCAACAGCAAGATAATGACGGGTGAACAAAGCGAAGCCTCCCTAGTAAATTCTTGCGCCCGCTTGATCAAAAGCGCTAGCGCCAGGAAAAGCAGGAACGCTGTGTGAATAGCCAAGCGTGTACGACACACCAGCCACCAGCTTTTAGGTTCCCACCGCCGGAAAGTGTAAAGGCTCGGCAACCCGGCTGCAAGTATCTTCACTCCCTTGTCTTGGCCCGATTTTATCTGTCCGATAAGCCCGGGTGTGGGGGCGTACCAATACTGGTAGGGGGCTTTTTGTGGAAAGATCGGTTCTGTGGGCATATTCCCCTTCCAGATAGACGATCCGGCCGGCCCAGGGATATGTCTAAGCCTCCCGTTGAGCCTCCAGATCAATCCGGGCTACCAAATTCTGAGCGGGCCGGGGCGAGCTGGGGGAAACGGGTATTGGGTGAAGGTGCTACTGAATGGGGCCACCTTGGGTATTAGGTGGTCTATACTTCATCTGGATTTGCCTTGAGGCAGAGAATAAGGGCGATAGTGCCTGATCCTGCATAGCCAAGGCCGATGAGCGTATCAGCCCAACGGGTCCCCGACGCTCATTTGCGATTGTCTGTGCCGGCCTGGCCCGCTTCTTCATGTCGGGTTTGCCTCTCGCGGGTGGTTCTCTATAATGCCCGACTCGCTGGTGCCCGTGAATACAGGTGCCGTGAAGGCGAATTACATAGCAACACAGACACTAAACAGCCCACGAGGTGAGTGATGGCACATAAAAAAGGACAGGGTTCGACCAAGAACGGTCGCGATTCCAACGCACAATTCCGCGGAGTCAAGCTCTACGGCGGCCAAGTCGCCAAGGCAGGATCGATCATCGTCCGCCAGTGCGGCACCCACTTTAAGCCCGGCTACCAGGTCGGACGTGGTAATGATGACACCCTTTACGCGCTGGTCCCCGGCATCGTCGAGTTCCAAGGCCGTAAAATCAACATCCGTGCCGTAGCCGTAGCAGCCAGCTAACCGGCGCGGGACAGTAACGACCAACCGCGGGTGTCCCTTGGGGCACCCGTTTTTTTATGAGCCGTTAGCCATTAGCTGTTAGCTAAGACCCCAGACCCCAGACCCCAGACCCCAGACCCTAGACCCCTCCTCCCCATGCTCATCGATTCCGCCACGATCTTCGTTCGCAGTGGGAAAGGCGGGGACGGTGCGGTTAGTTTTCGCCGTGAGAAGTACATCCCCAAGGGCGGACCTGATGGCGGGGACGGCGGCTTCGGCGGGTCGATCGTCCTGCTCGCCAGTGAAAACGTTGACACGCTCCTGGACTTCGCAGGCCGACACCACTGGTACGCACCCAACGGCGAACCCGGCGGGCCAAAGCAATGCTCGGGCAAAGCGGGCGACGACCTGGTCCTTCGGCTCCCACCCGGCACGATGGTCTACGACGCCGACACCGGCGAATTGCTCGCGGACCTGGACGTACTGGGCAAGCAGGATGTCATCGCACCCGGCGGCAGGGGGGGGCTGGGCAACGAACGATTCAAGGGTGCCCAGAACCAGACACCAAGGCAGTTCACCCCGGGGGATCCGGGCATCGACCTGCACCTTCGGCTGGACCTCAAGCTGATCGCGGATGTCGGATTGCTTGGTATGCCCAACGCCGGCAAATCAACGCTGCTTTCCCGGATATCCAAAGCCACCCCGAAGATCGCCGACTACCCCTTCACCACCCTCGAGCCGAATCTGGGGATCGCGGAACTTACCGACCACCGCCGGATCGTTTTCGCTGATATCCCCGGCCTGATCGAGCACGCCCACAAGGGCCAAGGCCTGGGCACGCGGTTCCTACGCCACGTCGAGCGGACCCGTCTGCTGGTGCACCTGATCGAGATCGACCCGACCGACCACTCCGACCCCACCGAGAACTACCGGATCATCCGCCGGGAGTTGGAAGAATACTCCCAGGCCCTGGCGGACACGCCCGAGTTGGTGGTATTGAGTAAGATAGACCTTGCCGGTGGGGACGCCGACCGCGACGCGGCGATTGAGTTGTTTGGCCAGGCGTTGGGCCTGCCCGTCCTGACGATCAGCTCGGCGACCGGCGTTGGGCTGACCGAATTGTTGGAAGCGTGTTGGACGGCCTTGTCTAAATCACGCGCCCCCGATCCGGGTTGGAAGACGGAACCGGCTAAAGAAAAATGAGGACGCAAGAATGAAGCTGAACATGCTCGGGGTCAGTGTCGGCAACTCCCGCACACGCATCGGTGCATTTATCGACGGCGAACTCCAGGAGGTCGCCACGTTCCGCAACGAACGCACCAAAGTCCTCGCCGAGGCGGTGACTCAGGCCTTCGCGCCACTTCGTGACCTCCAAGACGTGGCCGTACTCATGGCGTCGGTCAACGACCCCGCCGCCAAAGCGATCGAAAACCAGATCACCAGCACCCTGGGCCAACAGGTCCGCCGGGTCGAACGCGACATCACCATCCCGATCGGTCGGCAGGTCGATGCCGATGCGCAGACCGGCGAAGACCGCCTGCTCAACGCCGCCGCCGCCTTCGATGTTCTCAAGCAGGCCTGCGTTGTCGTCGATGCCGGGACAGCGATCACCGTGGACCTCGTCGATGGCGCAGGCACGTTCCACGGCGGAGCCATCGCAGCAGGCGCGCAACTCCAACTCGATGCCTTGAACAACCGCACCCACATGCTCCCGCAGATCGAACTCGCTCGCCCCAATGAACCCATCGGCCCCAACACCATCGAGGCGATGAAGTCCGGAATTTACTACGGCCTACGCGGCATGGTCCGCGAGCTGGTCGAACGCTACGCCGAAAAACTCGGCTCGTTCCCCATGGTCGTCGCCACCGGCGGGGATGGAAATCTATTGTTCCGCGACTACGAACTCATCGACCGGGTGATCCCTAACCTCACCATGATGGGCCTGTACACCACCCTCCGCGTCGAGATCGAACAGCAGAGCAAGGCCGACAACTAAACACATTCCCCATTTAACGACCCGCTCGCGACTCCCCCCATCAGCCCCCGGCTCTGCTCGGGGGATTCCCCCAACCACTAAACGCCCCATGTCCGACCCGACCTACACCGACGCCAATCGCAGGACCACATTAGCCATCCTGCGAATCATCTGGCTGGCCCTGATCGTGGGGCAAGTGATATTCGGTGCGGTGGTTTTATATCAGGCCCAAACCGGGCAGGCCGGCGATCAGTCCCAACTCACAGGCCAGATGTTCGCGATCGCCATCGCGGTTCTGATCGGTGCCGTCGGCATCGGGTATTTTGCACGCAACCAGTCCTACAAGAAACACTGGCACGGGAACGCCGTAGCACCGCCGGGCTTTTTCCAAGGGAACCTGATTCTTCTGGCGGCGTTAGAAGGTTCATCTTTCTGCACACTTGTATTTGTGATGCTCACCGGCCAGATGTTCCCGATGATCCTCCCCGCAGTCGCGTCGCTGGCGATCCAGTTCGCTAATTTCCCCAGCGCTATACCGATGCAGGATACGCCGCCGGACTTCTCCAAGAGCCAGCCGTGACCCCCGCGACGGACACACACCTGTGTCTCACCACTGCGCAGACTCCCGGCGCGGTCGCCATCCTGCAGTTGTCCGGCCCCGGTACCGAACAAACCCTAATAACACTCACCGGCAAACGTACCTGGGAGCCGAACCATCTATACCTGGCAGACCTCGGCGGGATCGACCGTGGCATGGCCGTGTTGATCCGACCCGGTGCGCAAGGCCTCGCCCAACTGATGCCCCACGGCGGGCCGCGCGTCGTCCACTCACTGATCGAAAAAATCACATCGTTTGGCGTAAAAATCGATGCCCCACCCGACCCGCTGACGCTCTACCCCGAGGCCGACTCACCGATAGAAGCCGACGCACTGGCAACGCTGGCGACCGCGATGAGTCCCGCCGCGATCGACCCGCTGCTCGCTCAGCCCGCGATCTGGCGATCGGCGATGCAAAGCGCCAACCCATCCGGGGGCGGGGGCGGGGGGATTGATCGTGACAAACTTAGACACGATTCGCGCATCCTTGACCGCCTGATCTCCCCGCCAACGGTTGTCGTGGTCGGCCGCCCCAACGTCGGCAAGAGCACACTGACCAACCGCCTGATGGGCCGATCCGTCAGCCTCGTCGCCGACCTCCCCGGCACAACACGCGACTGGGTGGGGGGGCTGGTGGAGATTGCTGATTCTAGATTGATGATGTCTGATGTAGGAAAAGGCGGGGGGCCGTCTCTCTTCGCCGTGCGTTGGCTGGACACACCGGGGCTGCGAGCGAGCAGTGATGCCATCGAACAGCGAGCGATTCAGTTGGCACGGGGGAGGATCGAATCCGCCGACGTGCTGATCGTGATGCGCGACCCACAACATGACTGGCCGACGGCGGACGATCTGCCGCGTGAGCCGGATATCAAGGTCGTCAACAAGGTGGATCAGTCAGACAAGACCTGGCCTAACGCGATCCCGATCAGCGCAACCACCGGGATGGGCATCGACACGTTACAGCAGCGCGTGATCGAAACACTTGGACTCAGCCATATCAAGCCAGACACCCTCTGGGCGTTCAGCGATAAACTCCGCCGGTTTATACGGGGTGAATCTTGCGACCTACAGGGCTATTGGGGCTGAATTGTTTTTCGCAAATCCAGTTTGCAAGCAGCTATCGTAATAGCCGCGATCTTACAGATCGCAGGCCCGCTGGCTGTAAGCCATCGGCTATAAAAGCGTGACCGCTGAGATTGAATCATGAGAGACTGATTCAGCTATCGCGGCCTACTTGTCATCCGGCCCGGCGATGTTGTCACGCATCGACGTGTCGGCCTGGATGTTCTTCATCTTGTAGTAGTCCATGATCCCCAGGTTCCCGTTGCGGAACGCCTCGGCCATCGCCTTGGGCACCTCGGCTTCGGCAAGCACCACCAACGCTCGGTTCTTGGCGACATCCGCGTTGTGCTCCTGCTCCTGCGCCACCGCCATCGCACGGCGTTTCTCGGCCTCGGCCTGGAAGCGGTGCTTGTCGGCCTCGGCCTGGTCGCTCTGCAGCTTCGCACCGATGTTCTCACCCACATCAATGTCGGCGATGTCGATCGAGAGGATCTCAAACGCGGTCCCCGCGTCCAGCCCCTTGCTTAGCACGACTTTCGATATCTTGTCGGGGTTCTCAAGCACCGCCTTGTGCGTGATGGCTGAGCCGATCGTGGTCACGATGCCTTCGCCGACACGGGCGATGATGGTCTCTTCGGTCGCACCACCGATCAGCCGGGCAAGGTTGGCACGTACCGTCACACGCGCACGCGCACGCAACTGGATCCCATCCTGCGCCACCGCGTCGATGGTGCCTCGGCCACTTCCCGCTTGGGGGCAGTCGATGACCTTGGGGTTCACGGAAGTCTGCACCGCTTCGAGGATGTCACGCCCCGCCAGGTCGATCGCGCACGCGGTGTCCCACGCCAGGTCGATCTTCGCGCGGTCGGCGGCGATCAGAGCATTCACCACACGTGGCACGTTGCCCCGCGACAGGTAGTGTGTCTCCAACTGGTCGGCGGAGATCTGCAGCCCGGCCTTGACCGCCTGGATACGCGACAACACGATGATGCGCGGGTTCACCTTCCTAAGCCACATCCCCACCAGCGCCATCAGACCCACCGGGGCCTTGGACACCATCGCCTGGATCCACAGACCCAGAAAGCGGAACATGAAAATCAGGAACGCGAAGGCCACCAGGGCAACGATCACTGCAACCGCGATCAGTGGGGCGCTGCTCGCTGCCAGTGTCAACAGGGGGGGGTGTGAGTTCATGGCGACTCCCTCGGGGAATATGTAGTTAGTAGAACCTGTCCGAACCACCACATGATGCACGATCGGAGCCGAAACAACAAGCCCCCATGCCCACGGCTTCCCACCATTGTGGCGCGACGGCCAAAGATTACCGGATCAGCGACAGACCCGTCCCGGATTTATCGCTGCGAATACCCGGCTTGCGGTTATAATCCGAGCCAACCCAGGCAATAACCACAGAGGAATCAGCGTATGCGAGCGATCGTCACCGGCCAGGTTGGCATGGATAAGAAAAACTACCTCCAGAAGGTCGTCGACTTCGCCGGCCACAACGGCGAGGAAATCGAGCTTTATAACGTCGGCGACCGGATGTACACCGAGGACCCCGATGTCCGCAAGGGCAGGATCCTGGACCTGCAGCTATCCCGACTCAACTCGTTGCGCCGCGCCGCGTTCAAGGACATCATCTCTGAGTCCGCGGGCAAGCCCAACATCATCGTCAACACCCACGCCACCTTCCGCTGGCGGCATGGGTTGTTTAGCGCATTCGACTTCGACCAGGTCGAGGCTCTCAAGCCGGACCTCCTGATCTGTCTGCTGGATAACATCGAGCTGGTTGCCGAACGCCTGCACCGCGACCACGTCTCCGATGCCACGCTCAAAGACCTGATGGTCTGGCGTGAAGAGGAGATCATGGCGACCGAGCTGCTCGCCCAGGCGCTGAAAATCTCCAACCGCTTCTACGTCGTGTCACGCGGCCGCCACCAGGAAACGACCGAGACCACCTACCGCCTGATCTGTCGCCCGCAGATGAAGACGGTTTATCCGTCGTTCCCGATGACCCACGTCATGGGGTTGCCCGACACGCTTGCCGAGATCGACGCCTTCCGCGCCGAGTTGGCCAAGCACTTCATCGCGTTCGACCCCGCCGATGTGGATGAGAAACTCCTGCTGGATGCAGCGATCATCGCAGCAAAGGAAGGCAAAGAGTTTGTCGAGATGGAGCCAGGCTCATTCAAAGGCGGTTCGGAAAAAATCCGCGTCTCCGTCAAGCAGGTCCTGGATATCGCCGGCGACGTTGATGGCCAGATCTACTCCCGCGACTTTAAGATGGTCCGCCAAAGCGACATGATCGTCTCTCTGGTCCCCGAACTCCCCGACGGCATGCCCGGCCTATCCAGCGGCGTCGAGCGCGAACTGCACCACGCCTTCGAGCATGGCCGAGAGGTTTACGTCATCTGGAAACCCAAGCGAAACCCCTCCCCCTTCATCACCGAGACCGCCACCCAGGTCTTCAAGAGCACCGAAGAGGCGCTCGCCTACTTCGACAAGCAGGGGATGTTCTCGCAGGCGAATCTGTTTGGGAAGTAACGAATACCAATCCCATTTAGTTCTCGTGCGTCTACGAACTGCATGTGCCAGCTCCGTTTAGCCCGGTCGCTTGCGACCGGTACTGGCCGCAAGCGGCCAGGCTAAGCAACCCATCCCCAACTCAACCTACGGTTGAAGGCACGAGAAGTTTTCGGGATTGGTATAATGCGTAAGGGACTGGTGCAAGCGCGTATGAATCGACGACTGGGTTTAATGTTGTGGGCGATGGCCCTGTCGCTAGTGGGTTGTGCATCGCCCACGTCTGCTGACATCGAGAAAGACAGGCCCATGCTCGTTTATTTCGGCACCTATACAAAAGATCAGGACGAAGGGATTTTCCGCGGCGAACTGGATAGGCACTCCGGAAAACTCACGATCCTCGGCGGCACCGCCGGGCTGCCCAACCCCAGCTTCCTTACGCTCGATCCCGCTGGCCGATTCCTCTATGCCGTGTCCGAGGGGGGTAACAAAAATATCGGCTCCGCAGCGTTTGCGATCGACCCCGACAACGGCGACCTGACACTTCTAAATACCCAGCCCAGCGGCGACGACGGCGCCTGCCATATCAGCGTAGACCCCGCAGGCACCACCGCGATCGTCTCGAACTACGGCGGCGGCAGTGTCAGGTCATTCCCCATACAGGCCGATGGGAGCCTGGGACCAATAGCATCATTCATCCAACACGCAGACCCGACCGCCAACCCCGACAAAAAAATACCGCGCGCCCATTGCACCAAGGTCGATCCCACCGGCCGATTCGCCTTGACCGCCGACCTGGGGCTTAACCAGGTCATCGTGTATCAGTTGGACCCATCCACGAGCCAACTCACCCCGCACGTCAGCTCGACACTGAACCTGCCGCCGGGTGCCGGGCCACGTCACCTGACGTTTCATCCGGGCATGCCCTTTGTCTACCTCATCAACGAACATGACGCGACCATAACCACCCTGCAATGGGACGTTTCAACAGGCAAACTCAAAGCCGTACAGACCACAAGCACGCTCCCGAAAGATTATCAGGCCAAGAACGCAACCGCCGAGATTGTCATTCACCCCAACGGCCAATTCCTCTACGGCTCGAACCGCGGCCACGACAGCATCGTGATCTACGCGATCGATCCAGCAACAGGCCTGTTATCTCTCGTCGGCTTCCAGCAAACCGGCATCAATGAGCCACGCAATTTTAACATCGACCCGACCGGCAAATTCCTCATCGCCTGCAATCAGCACCGCGACAACGTCCAGGTCTTCCGCATCGACCCCACCAGCGGCAAACTCTCCGCCGTAGGTGATCCAGTTGCCGTCCCGATGCCGACCTGTGTGACGTTCTTGCCCAGATGATGCAACTCACAACACACATCGGCGTCGTGTTGCTCAAGCAAACAACGACGTCGAACTTCTGCCAACCCCATTAAAGACTTGTGCGCCTGGGAAGCCCATGTTCAGCAGAACATGGGCAAGGTGTCACACATTTACACACGGGTTCTTTATGAGATCGGTATTATGCCTTCAGTTCTTCGAACTGCTGCACCGAGGCACCGTCCAGGCAGGCCTCGATAATCTTACGGCCCAAGGGGTGCAAGTCCTCTTCGTCCAGGAAAGGCTGGATCTGCTTGTAGAAGAAGTCCTCAAGGATCAGGGCACCGGCGTCGTAGCCGTCTTCACCGACTTCGGGCTGGGTCTCGACGCGCAGGAACCAGCCGCTGATCTCAGTGCCCTCGACCAGCAAGTTGTTTGGCGCGTAGCCCAACAGCGGGCAGCGGGCCGGGGATATCCGGTCCGGCGGGAAGAGGGCCGAGCCACGCCGGGCTAGATATTCGCGCACGATCCATTGTGGGGCGAAACTGGTTTCCCAGCAGCCAATGTGCTGGTTGGGCAAGAGCACGAACAGGGTGTCGCCTGTCTTGGTGAACTGGTCCAGCAGCAGGTTGGCCTGATCGACGGCACGCCCGGTAGCGAATGGCCAGTAGCTGCCGACGCCTTCGCTGGTCATCCCCCCAGTGTCCACGATGGACGGGTTGGCGTAACCACGGGGCGCGGCAAGTCGCCAGAGCCATGCCAGCGGGGCCGGCAAAATATTGAGCATGCCCAGGATCCCGTAGCTGGGGTTCTCCCGTGTGCAAGGCGGGGTGCGTACCCCGAAGCTGAGTACATCGACTGTCACCGGCTCGGTCACGATGTTGGGGTAATCCTTGCGTGGCACGATGACCCGCGGGTTCGGGCAGGGTACGCCCGGCTCGTCTTCGATATGCTCCCAGATCAGGGCCGTCGCCCCAGGTGCCGTGTCGATATTCAGGAACAGAAGAGGCGAAGGAGGTGAAATAGTCATCGCCTCAAGCTGTGGGTCGGTCCCGTACGCAGAGATGTGGTTGACCCGCAGGAACCAGGAGTTCTCCGCGTCGAAGAGGGTGAGCTTGCCGACCTCGGGCTTCTGATAATCGGGGTGGCACATGGCCATGTCGTCGGTCACCGGATGCAGATCGCAACCGCGAGGCAGAACCAGGTGCCGAGTCTCTCCGCTGATCACGTTGGTACCCAGACGGATACGTCCGTCTGCTTCGCGGTGCGCCATCTCGAGCATCTCGCTCTTGCCGCCGCCGGAAGCGCCTTCGTGCATGATGGTGCAGATGTTGTCGTAGGGCGTGATGACCTGAACAGTTGAGCAGTGCGCCGTGATCCAGCCCTCTTGCTCGCCACGATTCAGCAGCACACCGTAGACACCTTTTTTAGCGGAAGGACCTGGGTAGAGGTTGTAGCTGAACAGCTCGTGCAGAGGCTCGCGCCTGTTGTGGACGACGACCTGCTTCCCGTCGAAGTGGGTGTGTCGCAAGGGTGGAGCGACGTAGACGATCGCCTCGTGGTGGAAGTTTTCATCGATCTGATCCAGCGGGATAATGCCTTGGAGCATCGCCAGTCCCAACGCGAAGACCGCCGCGTTGGCGGGGCAGATCGCGACCGCATCGGTGCCTTTGCCCTCCAAGCCCGCGTGGAAGAAAAAGCATGCGAGATCCTGGGTCTTGAGCCAGGCGAATGTTTCCTGGCGTACATCTTCCCACTCCATATCGGGGTAGCGCTGCTCCCATTTAGCTTTGCCGGTCGGTCGATCGTCGGCAATGATCATGCACTCGGGGTCACGCCGACGCATATACGACTCAAAATAGTTGCCACTGATCCCGTTGCGCACGCGGCAGACATTCATCTCGGGCACGAAGCCGCGGCCCGGCACGTCGTAGCCCACCGTAAAATATCCATTGGGATCGATCTGGTCAGCAGGGACCGCCAGCTTGACCAGTTCCTCGACACTGCCGACGAACGTCACCGACTTGGCTTCCTCGAGCACCATCTCGGCCGACCGCGAGAGGCTGACCTTGGGCATCGATATAACTGCCATAATACGAACACCTTTGTCTGATTAATATTGATGGAACCCTCACCCGTGGGATATCCAAGGGGCGAGTATCGTCCTAGTAGACAGCAATATAGCAGATTCTGCGTAATCGCAGCAGTTCACCCCGCATGGAGCCGCGAATCAGGACTTACATCGCCGATCTGACCTGCGCCACCTCCGCCAGCAGCAACGCATGGGTCTTGCATCCCAGCTTGAACCGATCCAGCGCAAAATGTTCGTCGGGGGAGTGGATGCCGTCCTCGTTCAGGCCGAAACCGATCAGTAACGTATCCAGCCCCAGCTTCTGCTTGAAGTCGGCGATGATGGGGATGGTCGCGCCGTCACGGACCAATACCGGCGGCCGACCCTGGGCCTGCTTGATCGCCCGGCTGGCGGCGGCGATGTACGGCGAATCGACCGGGACCGCGACAGGGTACGCTTCGCCATGCTGTTCGATCTCCCATCGACATCCGCCGGTGTTCTGCTCTTTGAGCCAGTCGGTGAACTGCCTGGCGACTTTCTTAGGGTCCATGTTCGCGGGGATGCGGAAGCTGACCTTCACGCCGGCGAAACTGGGGATGACAGTCTTCGCGCCTTCGCCCATGTACCCGCCATACAGCCCGTTGACATCGCACGCCGGCCTCGCCCACCGCCGTTCCAGCGTAGCGAACCCCGCCTCACCGAAGGCTTGAGAACCCAACGGCCCAAGAAAATCTTCATCCTTAAAACCCAACCCCGCCCACCGATTCGATTCCGCCTCATCCAGTGGCGCAACATCATCGTAGAACCCGGGGATGGTGATGCGGTTGTCGTCGTCAAACAGTTTCGCCAACACGCGCGGCAGCACCGTCGCCGGATTAGCTAGTGTCCCGCCGTAGACCCCCGAGTGCAGGTCACGGTTAGGACCGTGCAGTTTCAGATCAAAATAGACCAGCCCGCGCATCGCGTAGGTGATCGCCGGCGTGTCCGCGTCCCACATCGTCGTATCGCTGACCACCACGATATCCGCTTTGAGTTGCTCGTGACGCTCTTCAAGAAACCCCGGCAGCCCGACGCTCCCGCATTCTTCCTCGCCCTCGATCATCACCGTGACGTGGCAAGGCAGCTTCCGCCCAGCCTCTTTATAAGCACGCAAGGCTTCCAGGAAACAAACCACCTGCCCCTTGTCGTCCGAAGCCCCCCGCGCATAGAGCTTGCCATCGCGCACCGTCGGCTCAAACGGCCCGGTCGTCCACTTCTCCAACGGGTCCGGCGGCTGCACATCATAATGCCCGTAAAACAACACCCGCGGCGCGGTGGGGTCCGCGACATCGTCGTCGGTCGTGCGTGCTAAAACCACCGGGTGTCCCGCCGTCTTACACACCTCCGCCGCAAGCCCGCTTTGCTGCAAGTGATCCGCAACCCATTGCGCCGCCTCGGCGATGTGCGCCTTATATGCCGGGTCCGTACTCACGCTTGGGATCTTCAGGAATTCACACAACCGCGCGACGCCTGCGTCGTAGTCGATCTCAAGCCCGTCGATGATCGGGGTACTGCTCATGAGTTTTCTGCCTCGTCGTTCGTTAGTCGTACTTGTAGGTTGCCGCCTTCAACGCGGATCGAGAATGTTTTAACAGGTGTTTCTTCTTCGGGGAAATCGATGTTCTTACCGGTCTTGATGTGGTAGGTGTACCCGTGGTACGGGCAGGTAATCGTCAGCCCCGCGCATTCCCCATCGCCCAGCGGTCGGCCCGCATGAGGACAACGGTTTTCTAACGCGTACCACGTGTCGCCGTTCTTCACGATGACCAACGCCGTCCCCCGTGCCCCATCCACATCGGGCGTATCAAAGCAGGTGTGCCCCGTCGTGGGAAAATCACTTTCAGGACCAAGGTCCGTCCATGGGTTGTGACTCATCGTGGTGTTCCCAATATGGGTTGCGTTGCGGTTCTGAACGAAAACACAAGTGTAGCCGAGTCGATGTCGGCATGGGGATAAAAGAGAAAACCATCCAGAACCCAAAACTGTCCGCTGAATTCTGTTATCATGCACAGCCCTGAAACCTTGCGTTCACACCGACTCAAACGTGGCGGAAACAGCGGACGTATAACCTTTGATGTTAGGAGATTAACGGTGACACAGGTCAACCAGACTACCGGTGCTGTAAACACGAAACACGCAAAACTGTTGGCATGGGTCAGCAAGGTCGCCGACCAGTGCAAGCCTGACAGCGTTTACTGGTGTGACGGCTCGCAGGCCGAGTACCAGGCCATGCTCGACACCATGGTCGCCTCCGGCTCCGCTAAGTGGCTCGCAAAAGACAAAAAACCCAACAGCGTTCTGGTCTTGTCTGATCCCGCCGACGTCGCCCGTGTTGAAGACCGCACGTTTATCTGCTGTGCAAAAGAAGAAGATGCCGGGCCGACCAACCACTGGAAAGCCCCCGATGAAATGAAGGCCATCATCAAGCCGCTGTTCGACGGCTGCATGAAGGGCCGAACCATGTACGTCATCCCCTTCTCGATGGGCCCGGTCGGTTCGCCGATCGCTCACATCGGTATCGAGATCACCGACAGCCCCTACGTCGTCGCCAACATGCACACCATGACCCGCGTGGGCAACAAGGTCATGGGCGTCCTGGCCGGTGACGGCGAGTTCGTCCCCTGCGTCCACTCCGTCGGCATGCCCCTGGAAGCCGGCCAGAAAGACGTGGCCTGGCCCTGCAATGCTGACAACAAATACATCACCCACTTCCCCGAAACAAAAGAAATCTGGTCCTACGGCTCGGGCTACGGCGGCAACGCGCTATTGGGCAAAAAATGCTTCGCCCTCCGCATCGCCTCGGTCATGGCTAAGGAGCAGGGCTGGATGGCGGAGCACATGCTCATCCTCAAACTCACCAACCCCGAAGGTGTGGTCAAGTACATCGCCGCCGCCTTCCCCTCCGCCTGCGGCAAGACCAACCTCGCCATGCTCGAACCCACCGTCAAAGGCTGGAAGGTCCAGACCGTCGGCGACGACATCGCATGGATGAAGTTCGGCGACGACGGCAGGCTCTATGCCATCAACCCCGAAGCCGGGTTCTTCGGCGTCGCACCCGGCACCAACTACGCCACCAACCCAAACGCCATGGAGTCCCTCAAAGAAAACGCCATCTTCACCAACGTCGGACTCACCGACGACGGCGACATCTGGTGGGAAGAGATCGACGGCGACGTCCCCGATCACCTCATCGACTGGCACGGCAACGACTGGAAGCCAGGCACCGACGTCAAGGCCGCACACCCCAACGCACGCTTCACCGCCAAGGCAAACCAGTGCCCCGTCATCGCACCGAACTGGGACGACCCCGCAGGCGTCCCCATCGACGCCATCCTCTTCGGCGGACGACGTGCCTCCACCCAGCCCCTGGCGATGCAAGCCCTAAGCTGGCAGCACGGCACGTTCCTCGGCTCCACCATGGCCAGCGAAAAAACCGCCGCCGCAGCAGGCACCGTCGGCGAACTACGCTTCGACCCCATGGCCATGCTCCCCTTCTGCGGCTACCACATGGGCGACTACTGGCAGCACTGGCTTGACATGGGCAACAAGCCCGGCGCCAAAATGCCGAAAATCTTCTACGTCAACTGGTTCCGCAAAAGTCCCGAAGGCAAATGGCTCTGGCCGGGCTTCGGCGAGAACTCTCGCATCCTCAAGTGGGTCTGCGACCGCTGCGACGGCAAGGGCGACGTCGTCGAAACACCCATCGGCAACCTCCCCACCATCGACAGCCTTGACCTCGATGGCCTGGACATGCCCGCCGAAGACCTCAAGCAACTGCTCGAAGTCGATAACGCCGACTGGCTCAAGGTCATCCCCGCCATGCGAGAGCACTATGCCAAGTTCGGCGACAAGCTCCCCAAGGAACTCGCCGGCGAACTGGACGCGCTCGAAGCACGCCTCAAGGCCTAAGCGATCCAGCATAAAACCAACTCACCCCAAACCCACGTTCATCGAACGTGGGTTTTTTTCATGCGCTGCGACAGCCAGCGTCTGCGACCGCCAATTATTCGGATTCCATTAGAGCCACAGGCGGTCATTTGTCCCTCAGCCCCCGGCTTTGCCGGGGGATTGGGCGACATCAGGCACGCGTATTTACCGTGATCCGTATTATGTTAGGCTTTCACCGCACCCCATCACACAGAAAGGACGACATGAGCAATCAAGGATTAGACCTGCAAACCCTGCGCCAGGCCAACGTCAAGCGCTGTGAGCAATCATTCGGTTCATGTCGGGAATGGTCCCCCGCCGATTGGTCCAACGCCATGGCGGGTGAAGCGGGGGAGTTGCTTGAACTGCTGCTGCCTCTGATAGTCAAAACCAATACGATCTGCAACCTGACCAAGAAGATACAACGTGGTGACGAAATATCACTGGAAGAAGTCGGCAAAGAAATCGCCGACGTCGTGATCTACGCAGACCTGCTCTCTCACAATCTGGGCATCGAACTGTCCGACGCGATCCGCAAGAAGTTTGACGAGGTATCCGTCCGTGTCGGCAGTGACGTGTTGCTAAGCGATGAGCCGTGACAGGAATCGCATGAACTTGTCATACGGATTCCATTAAACCGGTCGGCAGTCATTTGTCCCTCAGCCCCCGGCTTTGCCAGGGGATTGGCGCGGCATCAGGCACGAGTATTCATCGTGATCCGTATAACACGCGACCCGCACGACCTTGGCGTGAGCCATGTGTCATTTATTGGTCTTTAATGTAATACAGCAACGCCCGGAACTTCTCCGAGCTGTCCACCGAGTCGTCCTGGTGTTCCAGATGCCCCCACGCGCCGTGGTTGCCGGGGCGTTCGACGTAGTTGAACGGGACCAGCAGCTCGCCGCCACCCTGCTCGAAGGCGTCCAGGTTCCTCAGGTACGCGCTGAACATCCCCGGCAAATACTGCGCATCCAGCAGCGCCTGGGCGTAAGGCACATTGCGGTTGTCGTCCGCGTAGTGCTGGCCACCCTCGTACCCGATGAAGCGGATCGTTCGGCCCAGGTTGCTCGACAACGTCGCCGCCAGGTTGCCGTGATCCTGATAGTGCTTCGCTGACTTGTCGGGGATCGCACGGTTCAGCGCATCCAGCACGATGTCCTGCGCGGTCGTGCTCGCATCAAAATTAGCGCCGCTCTCCCCAAAGTACGCGGAGCATGAGACGGCATCGACCTGATCGCCCAGACGATCGGTGATATTCCGCGCGACCCAGACATTCGCCTGCTGCCCCGCAGCGACTCGGACAAGCCGACCCGACTGCCCGGCAAACACCTGCTCCCAGATCGTAAACGTATTGACCAGCCGTTCGCCCAGGTAGTCGAACCAGGCATCCGAGAATGTCGCTCCCCCGGACTGCGTCCCAACATAGCTGAACACATCGAACCGGCTGTTCCACACCTCGTTGGACCACTCGACATACACCTTCCGCTGCGGGTCCAATCGATCGCGTACCAGCGTCGCAAAGTTCTGGATGTACTGATCGTCGGCGGTGTGCGGCATACAGAACCAGGGATCGGCCCCCAACTCGTTGCACAGGTCAATCATGTACTCGAGCGACACGCCGGTGTTGCTTTGCTGCGTGTACCGCGTCGGCTTAGTTCGTGTGTCCCAACTCAACGTCTCGTCGCTCTCATTGATGTGCGCCCAGTCCATAAACCGGATCACCTTGAACTTCGCCATCCGCTGCAAAAACAAAGGATGAAACGGCGACGGCGCATCCTCGAACCCAGGCATCCACAGCCTGATGTTACGGATCGGGTTGCTCGGGTACGACTCCTTGATCCGCAGAAGGATCCCCGAATCGGTCGGCGTGACATCCAGGACGATCCGCCCCGGTACGCTGGTAGAGACCTTCGCGTCCCACTGGAACTGGATATCGCCCAGCCCGTCGTAGGTGCAGACATACTGGCCCGCCGGGTAGGCGCCTTGTGTCTGACTAAAAATAATAGTCTGCACCGCCTTGCCCGCGGGCAGCCAGGGCCAGCCGTCGGAATCGGTCTGCACCACCTCGCCGGTGTCGAACGGGATACCATTGGGGTTGGTCGCGGACCAAGGCTTAGCCTGCTTCATCGTGTCAACA
>JAJRRS010000179.1 GCA_024279275.1 Planctomycetota bacterium
CTTCTCCCCGCTAGTCGGCCCAAGACCTCGCTGGCCCCGTTGATCCTCGTGTTATTGATATTTATTACGCCTGCTTTGGCGAAGGTGTCGCTGCCGAGCGTGCTGTCGGATCACATGGTGTTGCAGCGTGACGAGCCGGTCTCGGTCTGGGGCAAGGCCGAGCCGGGCGAGACCGTGACCGTGTCGATGGGCGAGCAAAGCGTGACCGCGACGGCGGATGAATCGGGGCGTTGGCGTGTGGATTTGTCGGCGATGTCGGCGGGCGGGCCGTTTACGATGACGGTCGCCGGGGCTAACACACTGGCGATTGAAGATATTTATGTCGGCGAGGTCTGGTTGTGTTCAGGTCAGTCGAACATGCAGTGGACGGTTGCTAACTCGGGCGACCCCAAGGAAGAGATCGCGGCGGCGGATTGGCCGATGATCCGGATGTATACCGCCAAGCATACGCTTTCTTTAGACTCAGAGGACGACGTAGAAGGTAGCTGGCAGGTGTGTTCGCCGCAGACGGTCGGCGGGTTCAGCGCGGTGGGGTATTACTTCGGGCGTGAACTGCACCGGGAACTTGAGGTGCCGATCGGGTTGGTGCATAGCAGTTGGGGTGGCAGCCGGGCCGAGCCTTGGACACCAAGGCAGGCGTTGATGTCGCACCCGCGTTACAAGGCCGAGGTTGAACAGATCGACGAGGCGCGTGCCAATTACCGGGCGGACAAGCAGCGGATCGATGCACAGATTGCCGAGGAAATTGAGAATTACAAGCAGGCTCTGATCGAATTTCACAAGCGGTTGGAAGAGGACGGGGCCGGGTTGGCTGAGTCCTGGCAAGCGCCCGGCCATGCGGCGGATGATTGGGGCATCGCGAAAGTGCCGGGTTTGTGGGAGTCCAACGCGGGGCAGGACATGTCGGGGTTCGATGGCGTGGCGTGGTTCCGTCGATCGGTGACGATCCCGGATGATTGGGTCGGCCAAGACCTGCGATTGCGGTTGGGCAAGATCGACGACGCGGACAGGACCTATTTTGATGGCGAACTTGTCGGGCACACCGGGTTTGATTTGCAGAGTCCGCACAACGTGGAACGTGTATACACCGTGCCGGGCAGGCTGGTTACTTCGGGTGAGCGCGTGGTCACCGTGCGTATCGTGGACCATTTTGGTCGTGGTGGGTTTGTCGGTGAGGCGCAAGGCATGACGCTCGTACCCGTCGATAGTAACGATGCTCAACCGATCAACCTCGCCGGCGACTGGTGGTACCGGATCGATTTTGCGATCAACAATGCGGATTGGCCGCAGTCGCCGAAAGATGATTTAGAGGCCGGGGTAAAATACATGGCCGTCGAGGCTCAGTTTACGTCACCGATGGCGATGTATAACGGGATGATCCACCCGCTGGTTCCCTATGGCCTGCGTGGCGCGATCTGGTACCAGGGCGAGTCCAACGCCGGGCGGGCCGAGGCCTACCGTGAACTGTTGCCGTTGATGATCCGGGGCTGGCGTGATGCCTGGTCGATGCCGGACATGCCGTTTGGGATCGTGCAGTTGGCGAACTTTATGCAGAGGGTTGATGAACCCGGCGACAGCGCTTGGGCTGAACTGCGCGATGCACAGTTGCATACTTTTAAGACCGTGCCCCGCACCGGGCTGGCGGTGATTACCGACATCGGTGAGGCTGACAACATCCATCCTAAGAACAAGCAGGACGTCGGCGGTCGGCTGGCGCTGTGGGCGCTCTCGCAGGTCTACGGCCAGGACATCCTCTGGTCCGGCCCGATCTACCAGTCGATGCGCATTGAAGATGGCAAGGCGGCTCTCACGTTCGATCACGTCGAGGGCTTGCAGGTGCGCGGCGGCGGATCGTTGCAAGGTTTTTCTATCGCTGGCGAAGATCAACTATTTGTCTGGGCCGAGGCTGAGATTGTCGGCGATGAAGTCGTGGTGTGGAGCGATCAGGTGCCTGCCCCGGTCGCGGTGCGCTACGGCTGGGCCAACAACCCTGACACCGCCAATCTGGTCAACCAGGCAGACCTACCCGCCTCGCCGTTCAGGACGGATCTTTGGATGGAGCGTGTTGAAAAGAAATAACGATTGACGCGGTTGAGCGCGCTCTGCCGGGAGATCAACCCAGCTTGGTTCGCAGCCCCTTAATCAGCCGATCGAACACCACCTCCTGATCATCCCGCGCGTCGATGACCAGGTACCGATCGGGGTCGTTTTTTGCCTGATCGAGGTAGCCCTGGCGTACCTTATTGTGGAACGCGGCGCCCTTGATTTCCATGCGGTCGTGTGTGGCATCAAACTCGTTTTCACGCAGCAGCGGACTCATCCGTTTGCGTGCGGTCTCCAGATCGACATCGAAGACGACGACCAGGTCCGGCCAGGTCTGACGAAGGGCGATCTGCCCGACGCGGAGGATGTCGGCGACGTCGATCCCGCCGGCGGTGCCCTGGTATGCCAGGGTCGAGCTGATGAACCGGTCGGCCAGGACGAGCTTGCCGGCCTTGATGGCGGGGTTGATCCGTTCGGCGACGAGTTGGGCGCGGCTGGCCATGAACAGCAGCATCTCACAGTGGATATCGACCTCGTCGGTGTTGGATGGGTCAAGGAGGATGTGACGGACCTGCTCGCCGATGTAGGTGCCGCCCGGCTCACGGACCTCGCAGACCTCGATGCCTGCGGTCTTGACCAGGGCGTCCAGTCGGGTGAACTGTGTGCTCTTGCCGCTGCCGTCGGGTCCGTCGAAGACGATGAATCGGCCACGGAGTTTGTTCAGCCATGTCGTGTCGCTTGGTGTCATCGCGGGTGAAGATACACCATTCCCGGTCGGCTGACACGCTTGGGGAAAACGTGGGATAGGTGACAGGGATGAACGCGGATAAACACGGATGAAGAGGTGGTCGAGTGGCGACTGGCCTGCCGTTTTATCCTGACCATCAGGTCTATCGGTGGATCAACTCCGAGCCGAAAAAATATCCACAGATGTGCAGGATGGGCAGGAAATAGGCGGGCCTAAGACGGGTGTTCCGCTTGTTGCCCCTATGAATCAGGGTTTATCCCTACGGCTATTTCCCCCACAAACTTTCTGCCTAAGATAAGATACACGCATGACTGACAGCCAGCCCGACAACTACCTTGATCCCTACCGCGAAGCTCAAGGGGATATGGGCAACGAGTTCGGCGTCACGCTCTGGGCCAACACCAAGAGCCAGGAGCGGCGGTTCAAGGTCTTCACCCAGATGTGCTACCTCCCGGGCAAACGCATCCTGGATGCGGGGTGCAGCCGGGGCGATTTTGCGGCGTATCTGGGCAAGCTGGATATCGAGTATGGCGGCTACGTCGGGATTGACGGCCTGCCGGAGGTGGTCGATTTTGCCAACCAGCGCGGCCTGCTGCGGGCGGAGTTTCATGCGGGGGATTTTGTCGCGGACCCGTCGCTGTTATCCATTGGCGACCCGCAGGTGATTACCTTCTCCGGGACGCTGAACACCATGGACGACGCCACCGCAATGAAGCTGCTGGACGCGGCTTGGGAAGCGTGTTCGGAAACGCTGTTATTTAATTTCCTGTCGATCCGCAGCACCACCGACCGCCGGGAGGAGCTTGGCCCGGCCCATCGGTTGGACCCGCTGAAGTACCTGGATTGGGCGATGACCCACACCCCGGCGGTCCAACTCCGGCAGGATTATTTCAAGCGCGGACATGACGCGACGATAAAAATGTGTAAGATAGGATAGAAGACAACAATATCTTTAATTGGGCGAGGTCCATAATTGAGATAGACGTTCATGGTTGGTACGGCTACATTGCCTGCCTGCCGAGGCGGTATTTTGTGATTGGATCGTTAACTAAGAATCGATGTGCCGAGCGTTTGGCATGTCATGACCCGGGAAATCCGGGAGCAAAAGGAGTGGTGTTATGGTTTTCAGCAAGCGAGTATTTTCCGCCGTGATGGTGACAGCGATAGCGACGGCGGTATCGGTTCAGGCGGCGGTGGTTCCATTCACCGAGGACTTTGTGGCCGACAACGCGGCGTGGAAGGACGCGGTCAACACGGACCTGGGATTCGTTGCTGCGGGCGGTCCGGATGGCAGCGGCTATGTCACCGGGACATTTGATTTTCAGGCCCAGGCCGACGGGGCGACCCCGGTGCTGCTGCGTGGGCAGGACGGGTTTGATTCAAGCTCCGATGCGTTTGTGGGCAACTGGATTGCCGACGGCGTGACCGGGTTCTCCACCTACGTCAGGCACAATGCGGCGGTTCCCCTGACCTTCTTCACTCGCTTTGTTTCGCCGTTTAACTTCCCAGGCGGGGTTGCGCTTGATTTCGCACCCGTGCTGCCGAACACCTGGACGAAGATCACGTTTGACATCAGTGCTGCAAGCCCGCAGTTTATTTCGTTTGAGAGTTCTGACTTCAACACCGTGTTCAGCAACATCGGCAACGTGCAGCTTGGCGTGTCGGTCCCCACGGCGTTGGCCGGGTCGACCACGGTGGTGACGTTTGATCTGGATCAGCCGACCATCACGCCTGAACCCGCGACGGCGGGGCTGATGACGGTTGGGGCGCTGCTGGCCCTGCGTCGCCGTGCATCGGCGTAACCAAGGGAGAAGACCCGGCGGGGCGACCGCCTGGAGAGAGGTTTAAGTCCATGAACGTTATTAAAAGATGCAGGCAAAACAGCGGTCGTTTCGAGTGTATGCGTAATGTCATTCTTCTCGCGGTTATTTCAGCAGGTGGCCAGGTGGGTGCGTTGTCGGCATCTGCGGCGGTTGTGAACTTTGCGCAGCCGGACTTTGACCGATGGAATTATCCGTTTAACGCGACGCCCGGGATCAGGCCTAGTGCGCTGACGTTCAGCGCGGTGGGCAACCCGTCGTTTGATAACCGTGACGGTCAGTTCCTGATCGGGTTTGATACGTCGGCGGTGATGCCCGCGCTGTTGCCGGGGTTTTCGTACCGCATCAACTCGATCACGGCCACGGCGACACACACACTGGGCGCGTTTGAGTACGACCCGACCTACGATTCATTTGCAAGCCACCTGGACCCGTTGGACCCGGGTTTTGTGGCGGACACGGATATCGGTCGGCCTGTCGAGCTGGTCGGTGCCGGGTTCCGCAAGGGGTTTACGTCGTTCTCGTTTGGCCCGACTAATATCGGGACGCCCGAGTACGAGGAAAACGAAAACTTCGGGGGGACGCTTGGTGTGAGTATCCGCAATGTTTACGCGGCGACCTTTGACGGCGGGGGGGCGTTGATTGATATCTCCAATCAGGTCGATGACGGTTTTGACATCACACCCTTCGCGGTGGGGACGACGAACCTGACGCCC
>JAJRRS010000180.1 GCA_024279275.1 Planctomycetota bacterium
AGCGTCTCGCTATTCGAGAAAACCCCGTTAATACAGGTGTTTTCACGCCCGGGCGGCATAACTCAAACCGACTCATTCGCTAACCAGTTGGTATTATTCGACTAACGTTGGGACAGTAGTGTCTTAAAGGATGTCCCCCAGGAATTTTAGCACCGCCTTGCCACGAGCACTGATCTCGTGCTGCTGCGCCCGCCCCGGCTGCCGCTTATGGATCAACCCCGACCGATGCAGACGCCGAACATGCTCCGAGGTCGTCTGATAATGGCACCGCACCCGCCGCGCGATCTCCGCAACCGAGATACCAGGCTCCTCAGTAAGCAACCGCATGATAGCGATCCGCTTGTGGTTCGAGAACCCACGCACAACCTGCTCCATTTGCCGGTCCGTCTTCATCTTAATGCTCCATTGTGTCCCTAATCTTGCCACCGCCCCCCCCCCAACCAACCAGCCAGCCTCAGAATCATCCCCAAAGTCATCCCCAGCCCACCCCCAAAAAGCAGCCCCAACCCAGCAAGAATCATCCTATCACCCCCCACGAATCTATCAAGGCTTTTTTGCAAAGGCCATAATAGTATTTTAATCTAAAAAGCTGAAAGGTTGACGGCTTGGAAGGTGATTTTTGGGAGCAGGTGGGGTCGGCTTTGTCAGTGAGGCTGCGGCTGGGTATCCTGCCGCGACTATGAGCATACTTGTCGATAAAAATACCAAGCTGATCTGCCAGGGCATCACCGGTTCCGCGGGGGCCTTCCACACCAAGGGCTGCCTGGACTACGGCACACAGGTCGTAGGCGGCGTGACCCCCGGCAAAGGCGGCAAAAAAGACGATAACGGGCTGCCGATCTTTAATACCTGCGTCCAAGCGGTCAAAGAAACCGGGGCAAACGCAACCATGATCTTCGTGCCCCCGCCGTTCGCAGCCGACGCGATACTCGAAGCCGCCGACGCGGGGATCGCTATGATCGTCTGCATCACCGAAGGCGTCCCGGTTCAGGACATGATGAAGGTCAAGAAGACGCTTGCACAGTCAAAGTACGATCAAATCCGCCTGATCGGCCCGAACTGCCCCGGCATCATCACACCCGGCAAACCCGGAGAGGGCTGCAAGATCGGGATCATGCCCGGGTACATCCACGTCCCGGCAGGCGAAGGCAAGAGCGGCAAGAACGTCGGCATCATCAGCCGATCCGGCACGCTCACCTACGAAGCCGTCTGGCAGGCCGCCAACCACGGGCTTGGGCAGACCACCTGTATCGGCATCGGCGGCGACCCGGTGCGCGGCATGGACTTCATTGATTGCCTGGAGCTTTTCAATGCCGACGACGAAACCGACGGCATCATCATGATCGGCGAGATCGGCGGCAGCGACGAGGAGAAGGCGGCCACCTACATCAAGGCGAACATCAATAAACCAGTCGCCGCATTCATCGCCGGTCGTACCGCACCCCCCGGCCGCCGGATGGGCCACGCCGGCGCGATCATCTCAGGCGGTGAGGGCGGGGCAGACTCCAAGATCGCCGCACTCAAAAACGCCGGCTGCCACATCGCCGAGTCGCCCGCAGACCTGGGCAGCACCATCGCAAAAGCGCTCGGTATATAAAGCCCGCGATGTCATCGCGGGTCTTACCCAGATGCACAGCGATGAATACCCGACATCCCCCTCGTTGATTGACGCTTCATACCTACTTTAAACACGACTGAAAGATCGAGATTGCCCGTGCCCGGTCTGCGGGTACAGTTTGCGAGGCCCAACGGGGAAAGCCTTGTATGTATAGTTCTGCTGGCGTACAGACGTTGGCCGTGGTGGTATTTGATCCTTCTTCTGGCTGATGCTCACGATCATCGCGAACGTCTTGGGTTGCGCCCCGATGAACTACCTCGACTTGGACGTGCTTCTTCATGTGCTGACGGAGGCGAATCAGACAAGCCCGTAGCGCTGTCAGACGTATCCTCCCGCTCACCACCATCCTTCGGCGGCACGTTGTGCTCCTCATTCGCAAACTTCCCAAAGATCATCCGCCCCGCCGACGTCTGCAGCGTGCTGGTGACGATCAGATCGACCTCCTGACCCATGTGTGACTTGCCGAATTCAACGACGACCATCGTGCCGTCGTCGAGATAGCCGATCCCTTGTGTTGGGCCTTCGCCTTCCTTGACGAGTTTGACGTGCAGGTGTTCGCCGGGAAGCACCACCGGGCGCAGCGCCTTCGCCAGATCGTTGAGGTTGATCACATCCACGCCGCGCAGGGTCGCAACTTTGTTGAGGTTGTAATCATTGGTCATCACCCGGCCACGGTTCGCCAATGCAAGCGAGATCAACTTCTGATCGACCCCCGTGCCCTCGACCTCGGCATCATCGATCACCACCTCGACGACCTCGTTGTCCTGGAGCTTCTGAAGCATATCCAGGCCCCGCCGCCCCCGCGCACGCTTGAGCTTGTCCGCAGAATCCGCGATCTGCTGCAACTCATTAAGAACAAACCGTGGCACGATCAGCGTCCCCTGCATCGCCTGGGTATGGATGATGTCCAGTATGCGCCCATCAACAATAATGGAGGTGTCCAGCAGGATCGGTCGGCTGCCCCGAATCTCCTTGGCAAACTCGACATAGGGAATGACGAAACGAAAGTCATCTTTGGTCTGCAGCACCAGGGATATCCCGATGTAGCAGGTGATCAGCCCGATGATAACCTTCACCCCGCGCAGCAGGTTAAAGAACGCGGTCCTGGCAGGATCGTCTGCCGGCGAGGTGAGTACGCCGATCAGATCGACCACAAACGACAACGCAAACGCCGCAAGCAGCCCGGCCGCAAGCCCCAGGAACACCCCGGAGACTGCGGAGAGTTTCTTGTGATGCGTAAAGGTGTCGATGGCGATAATCGCCGCCGTGATCCCGACCGTGATACCCAACAGCAACACAAACTGGGGATAGTCAACATTCGCGCCCCACTGGTTGCTCAGCAGGTACAGCGACGTCACCGCAGTCGCCAAGAGTATGAACGCGCCGCGGAGAATATAGAGAATCATGATGTCGGTCCTTATAGATAGGCCACCCCGGGGAATATATACCTAAAGCATACGCGCAAACCCCAGCTTCGCCAAGAGATTTGCCAGTGAATGTTGCGGTGGTTAATGTCTGCGGTTCGTAGACGGATTCACGGCCCCAAAGCCGATCAATCGTCGCGGAGACAGACGGCCGGGCCCGGTGCACGGGTTGGCTTGCGAACCGGGTCAGGCCTTGATCGGAGCAGCCCTAAGCGACGTTTGCCCGGTGCCGTCGGTGTCCTGGCCGTCTGTCCCCGCGATGAACATTTCCAGCCATCCCCACAGCCGAGCCGATCTCGCCGGCGTGAGGCAAGATTAATCATGGGCGAAACCAAAATCAGTCTGCGATGGACGTGGATCGAGTCGCTGATCGTCCTGGGCGCAGCGCTGTGTGTCCTATCCATCGTCCTGAGTCCCAAGCCCTACGTCGATGAGTACTACAACGTCCTGGCGGCCCAATCGCTGCTGGAAAACGGGACACTGTCGATCAACGGCGGCGAGCCTTACACCCGGGCCTGGGCCTACACCTACGCGGTCGCAGCCTGTTACCAGTGGTTCGGCGAGAGCTGGGCCTCCGGTCGGCTCCCCTCACTGCTCGCCGGGGGCCTGCTTATCATGTCGGTCTTCGCCTGGCTACACCGGACCACCGGCAGACGCGCCGCGTGGTTGGGGGCCGGGCTGTTGATGTTCACACCCCACGTCCTCACCTACTCGGCGATGATCCGCTTCTACATGCCTCACATGCTGTTCGTCTGGCTGGCGTGGGTCTGTGCCTACGCGTTCTTCGTCGGCCACAGGCGTTGGCTCGGCAGGCTCCTGTTGCTGCTGACAGGTTCCGCCTGCGCGCTGATGGCAACCCACCTGCAGACGACCACCGCCATCGCCGCCCTGGCCATCGCCGTCTGGGCCACCAGCATCTACATCGGCTACCTGATCCACTGCACGCCCACGCAACGCCGCAAAGCGATCATCTGGCTCAGTGTTCTTTTGGCCATCCTTGTCCCCGCATTCCTGCTGGGGCTGAAGTTCACAGGTGCCTTAGAACACATGTCCGTAAAACTCAACACAACCCGCGCCTGGACCGAATCACACCGGCACGAATACCAGTACTACCACCGCTTCTTCAACGAGTACTACCCGCTGATCTGGGCGATGTTCCCCTTCATCGCCGTGATCGCGTTGGCGACCCGACGCAAGCCCGCCTGGTTCTGCCTGGTGTTATTCGGCACGTCCTTCATCGTCCACTCCGTCATGGCGACCAAAGGCAAACGATATCTTTCCTACGCTTGGCCCTGCCTCTTTGCACTCTGGGCGATCGGGCTGGACGGGCTATTAATCTGGCTGCGGGCGCAGGCCCAAGCCGTGATTGCAGAGGTATTCTCCCAAGCCACGGCAAAACGGCGGGGGGTCGGCGTGGCGATCGCGTGCTTGCTCATCGGCTCGGTCCTCTTCGCAGCCATGGTCGCGCCTTCGTACAAGTACGCACGAAAAATGCTCACCGGCGAACGGCTCGGGCCTTTGGCCAACGACGATTGGTTCCTCGCCGCCAAGACACTCAAACCCATCGCCGACGAAACAGGCTTCGTCGTCAGTTCAGCCCAACCCCAGACCATCTACCACCTGGGACGACTGGACATCGGCCTGAGCGTCAGCCAATCCCAAGGCCGAGACGAATTCGCCGTACATTCCAAGATGGGCCGACCCGTCATCACCACCGCCGACTCCCTCAAGCAGGTCATGGCCGAACACCCCACAGGCCTGATCGTGGTCATCGCAGGACACCTCGGCTCACGGTCCTATGTCCCCCCAGAAACAGCCAAGTACATCCGGGAACATACTCAGCCGATAGAGTTGGAGTATGGTACGGGTATCAAGGCCTTTCGCTGGGGCGATGAGGGTGGGCATTATCAGAATAGTAGCGGCGCAGCTTCGCCGTGACATAGATAATGGAGACGTGATGGCGGAACAAACAAAGATTTTTACCTGTTATATCCCCGGCCTGGACCGCAGGCGGATCGATCAACAAAACACACCCTACGTCCACAGCCTCCTGCAAGATTACCCGTCCTGCCGCCTGCGCACCATCCCCAGCACCGAACTGACCCCCACCCTCCTCACCGGTGTTGGACCCGGCAAAAATAAGATCTGGCAGGTCAGCCTCAAGGACACCGAACCATTATCCCCAATGGGCAAGCTCATAAACCTCCTCCCCGAGTTCGTCACCACCACCGCCCAGTGCTTCGCACACCTGATCAACAGCAACAACGACCTCTCCGCAGTCCCCTGGTGGCGGCGACGACAGTTCAACCTCCACCGCATGAAGTACACACGCCGGGAAACCGATCCCGAATGTCTTGATCAGATCGGCGGCTACTCATCGATCCTCAAAGAACTCGGCCACGACGATGCCGGCTACGTCTTCTGCAAGCACTTCGTCGATATGGAAAACGGCCTGAACATCTTCCCGCGCGCTGGCAAACGCTTGGACTTTGTCGAGTTCTACGGCTTCGACCTCTACTCGCACTGGCACCTGGACAACGTCGACAAGATCAATGAAAAACTACGCTTCGTCGATAGCTTTATCCAACGCCTGCACAAACGCTGCCAGGACGCTGGCGTGACCATGCTCCTATTGGTTGACCACGGCCAAGAACTCATCCGCGCCTCCGTCAACATCAAAAAAATCCTCAAACAAAGCGGCATCCCCCGCGATGAGTACGTCTACTTCTGCGAAGTCTCCGCCGTCAGATTCTGGTTCAAGACCGACCGCGCACGCACCGCTATCACTAAGCTGCTGGAAAACCTCGAACACACCACCTTGCAGACTCGCCAGCAGATGTTCGAACACGGCATCTGCTTCGACGACACACGCTTCGGCGAACTATACCTCTTCGGGAACCACGGCCACACCTTCTTCCCGCACGACTTCTACAACCCCCTGGCAAACCTCTTCCTGGGCATCACCGACAAACTACTGCGCCCCCGCTTATTCAACGCCCGACACCGCGGCAACCACGGCCACCTCCCCGACCACCCCGCCGAAGAAGGCTACCTCGTCATCGGTGACCAGGCCTACGACGTGGCGGGCGAAATAATGCAGCTCACCGACTTCGCCCCCACGGTCATGTCACTGCTGGACGAGAAGCCGGCAGAGCATATGACCGGAACACCCATCTTCACCCGCAGCATCCCCGCGACCGAGCAAACCAGCGCGAGCGCGTGACGCACCATGCCGCAAAAGCCGACACAGCCCGATGCCGGCCCAACGAAGCGTAAACCGCGATGGCTCAAGCCGCTCCGTGTCGCCATCGGCGCCGCGATCTTAGTAGCGCTGGTCCTGTTCTACGACGTGCAACTCGCCAAAATCTGGCAGGCCATCACCCACGCCCGCTGGCCCTTCGTACTCGCCGCCGCGGGCCTGACACTCTTGATGCAATGGGCCGTCGCCGACAGGCTCAGACGACTCTGCCACGCCCACGGCCACGGCTGGTCCACACTCGAAATTTTCCAGATCAACCTCGCCACACGGTTCTACGGCCTGTTCCTCCCAGGCGGTAACTTCACCGGCATCGCCATACGTTTCTACAAACTTTCAGGCGACCACAAGCATTACCTCGGCACCGCCGTCGCCTTGTTCTACGACCGCATCGCCGCAACCGTCACACTCTGCGCACTGGGCGCAGTATTCTGGTTGATTGAACGCCCCAATGACTCCTGGCAAGCGCTCGCCGCAATCCTCGCCGCCATGCTCGTCATGGTCATGGCCCTTACCATCCTCTTTGGCAGATCACCCGGCCCACTTGTCTCTCGCCTGCGCCAAACCCTCAGCAGCATCGGCGGGGTCAAACTACACACACTACGACAGGCCGTGCGAGAATCACGCTCTCTATCGGCGAAGCAAACCGTCATTGTTTACACGCTCTCGGTCGGTGCACACCTGATGGGAATCGTCGGCTGGTATCTAATCAGCCAATCGCTTGGGTTGAATTTATCGTTTACAACCATCGGCTGGGTGCGTACTGCAATCATCCTCGCCACCATGATCCCCGTCAGCGTCGCGGGCCTTGGGCTGCGCGAAGGTGCCGCGCTACTTCTATTGACTGCTTACCCAGGCGTCCATGAAAGTGACGCCCTCGCCTTCTCATTCCTCATCTTCATCGTCACCACCCTCCTGGTCGGCCTCACCGGCGGACTGATCGAATCCAAACGCATGCTAACCAGCAAACCATAAGACCACCTCTAAAAATACAATTGATGACGCAAAAAATCCGCTTGCGGCTTCGCAAGGTCGGGCGACGTCTTGGTTGCGGGTGTTTTCAGAGGTGCCCTTAAACATTTTTGCGGGCATTAACATCCTCAATTTGCAAGCAAGAGCCTCCCTATTTCTAGCCGCTGGCTTACAGCCAGCGAGTCTTCCCCTGGCAAAACAGGCAATCTGGGCTAAATACGGATTCAGGTAAATTTACGCAATCCGTCGAAATATCTTGACACTTCACCGGTTTGCGGCGCATAATAGATTGTCTGCAGATTTTCATCTGGGGCCTGCCACTTAACGGGGCTGTTCTCGAACACCCGCCATTTGACGTGGCCGGGCGTTAGGTGCTGTTTTTGTTTGTTTTACGCTCAATAATCGCCATGCGATTGATCCTGGGTACGCCCACATTTTTGTTTAATGAGGTATGTGATGACTCGCAACAACGGCCAAGGACATCGGCACAATCGCTTTCTCAGCCAGTCAGGTATGAATATGCCCGGCAAAACATCAGATGCCAAAATCGCGTCATCAGACTTCCGCTTCCAGGAACTCGAAGCGCGCCTCCTGCTCAGCGCCTCGGGACTAAGCGAACTGAACAAGCAGCCCATCAGCGATATCGACGCCTGGCTGAACCGCCCCGTACCCTCCGTCGATCTCACCGATCAATCACAACACAGCGGCACCCACGGCATCATCGCCCCCGGTGACGACCACGGCAACGACGCTGCCAACTCGACTTTCGTTCAGACCGATATCACGCTCTTCGGTGAAATCGAAGAAGTCGCTGACCAGGACTGGTTCAATTTCACCGGCCAGACCGGGATCCAGTACACCTTCGCCACCGAACTGTTGGGCATCAGCGACACCTCGCTGACCCTCTACGACACCGACGGCGTCACCCCGATCGCCTTCGACGACGACAGCGGCCCGGGCCTCGCTTCGCTGCTGAACTGGACCGCGCCAAGCCAAGGAACCTACTACATCGCCGTCCGTGGGTTTGATATCGAGACCGGTGTCTACAGCATCAGCATGTCCGACACCGCCATCCCCACCGGCGAAATCCGCGGCAGCAAATGGGACGACCTCAACCAGGACGGCATCCGTGACCTCAACGAGCCAGGACTCGAAGGCTGGGTCATCTTCATCGATGAGAACCGCAACCGCAGACGCGAACCTGACGAAAAGTTCGTTATCACCGATGCGAACGGCGACTACGTCTTCGAGAATATGCGCCCCGGCACCTATACGATCTCCGAACGGCCCAAACCCGGCTGGGAGCAGACCGCCCCCGGTCAAGACGCCGTCGCGACCAGCAGCCCACTGCCCGTCATTGCAGGCGTTTCGCAAGTGTCGTCAGATACGGGCGGCCCCATCGGCTTCGAATTGCTCGGTGGCATGTGGCCACAACCCGGCGGCTTGGGCACTACGGCAATAATAACGTATAGCTACAGTAACTTGCTGGATGGCGGACTCCCCGGTGGCCTGACTTCCACTGCAATACAAACAGCCATCGAAGAGGCCTTTGCACTTTGGGCCAGCTTCGCACCCTTGAAGTTCGTAGAGATGCCAGACAGTGGACCCGCGCCAAGCGAAGACCACACAGATTACGCCACAGGCAGCAACCCTGACATCCGCATCGGCTATACGGATATCGTTCTTCCCGACACCGAGTTGGCGCATGCCTTCGGCATCAGAACCGGCCCGATTAGTGGACTGACCGGCGACATTCACTTCAGCACCAGTTACGATTGGTCTATCGGTGACGGTGGAGATACGTTTGACCTGATCGAAGTCGCGGTCCATGAAATCGGCCACTCTCTGGGCTTGGGCCATGAGCCACAACCACCCGCCGGTGTCGATGCGATCATGAATCCGATCTACGGCGGAAGATACACTGGCTTTGGTTCCTCCTTCCTCCTGGACGACGACGTCGCCGGCATCCAGGCGATCTACGGTGAAGTCCAATCGCTACTCGGCGTCTGGACCGTCACGATCGTCAACCCCGGCGAGTTCGTTCAGGACATCGACTTCGCCAGCTTCCTCAACGACGACCACGGCAACGAACAGGCCGACGCAACACCCGTCAGCCCGCCCACCTTGATCATCGGCAATATCGAAAGCCTCGGCGACATCGACTGGTTCAGCTTCGAGGCCGGACAGGGACAATCCTTCTCCTTCGAGACTCTCCTTGTCAACGGCATCGAAGACACCGTCATACGGCTGATCGACCAGGACGGCACCACACTCATCGGCTCAGATGACGATAGCGGCATCGCACTGGCGTCCAAGCTCCCATGGATCGCACCCAGTGCAGGCACTTACTACCTCGAGGTCAGCGGCTTCGCCGCCAATATCGGTGATTACACACTACGCCTCGCCGCCGCACCGGTAGGCGACCTTGACGTCGACGGATTCGTCGGCGTGGACGACCTGAATATTATCCTCAACTTCTGGAATCAGAACGTCCCCGTCGGGGATGTCCTGTCAGGCGACCCCTCCTTCGATGGCTTTGTCGGCATCGACGACCTGAACATCGTCCTGGCTAACTGGAACGCCGGCGCCATGCCACCAGCCACATCTCAACAAGCCTCCGCCGACGAATCAGTCGCTTCCGACACGGATGACTCCACCACCGTACTGGCAGATACACCCGTAACCACCGCACCCGTACAAGCCGTGACCACCACCACAGCCCAACGCACCCGGCCGGTCAAGCCACTGCGGACAACGGATCACCATCGAAACCCATCCGCCAACCCGCTCGACCCGGCCCAAAGCACACAAAACGCCCTCGCCGCCTGGTCCCGTCAGCCCGACCGTCTCCCCGCTGTCACCCCATTCGCCTCCCTCACCGCCGCTGCCGCCGATGGGGACGATCCCGAAGGGCTGTTAGGCCTATGGAGCGATGGCACCGAGGGCTGATTTGCCCCAGAAGCCAAATAGCCTCCTCTGTCATAGTGCAGTTGCTCAGCAAAAAACCGCTTGCGGCTTCGCAAACCAGGGTGAATGCCTTGAAAATGCGTGCTATTACAGCGGTTTAAACCCCACCGTAGCGGCTATGTTTAAGCCGTCGCCGCCACGCGACGCCCTGCCAATTCCGAAGTTACCCTACAGATATCCTGTCATCGACCCGCCCAACCACCACCCGCATCTGCTCAAACACCCGCGATCCCCGATCCGCACCCCCAGCTTGGCTTAACTCCCTCCCCGGCGTTACAATACCGGTCCGATCTTATATTCACGATCAAGCTGTCCGGGCCCTATCCCGTGGGTCCACACCAAGGAGTTCCGCATGAGCACGCGCCACGACCAGGGATACACTCACCGCAGCCGCAATACTCAACACTCGGCCAACACAACCCCTGTCTTCGAACCACTCGAACAGCGCGTCTTACTCTCCGCCACCAACGTCGCCGGACTCCTGACTATCACAGGCACCACCGGCGCGGACGACATCCTGGTCCTCGATGGCGACGCCAAGGGCGACGTCCTGCTCTTCGGCGTCGACGGTGTCGCCGACGGCACACTCTTCGGCGGCGTCAACAACATCACCATCAACGCACTCGCAGGCGACGATTCCGTTTTCATCGGAGAAAACGTCCTCGACCTCCCCGGCGATCCCATCAACGTCCTCATCAACGGCGGCGATGGCAACGACAACATCACCGGCGGTGATGGCGACGACATCCTCAACGGCGATGCCGGCAACGACGGCATCACCGGCCGTGACGGCGACGACACCATCAACGGCGGCACAGGCAACGACGAGTTGTTCGGCAACAACCACGACGACACCATCAACGGCGGAACAGGCAACGACCATATCGAAGGCGGCGGCGGCACCGATACGCTCAACGGCGACGCCGGTAACGACGTCATCTTCGGCGGCGGCGCTATCGACACAATCAACGGCGGCGCGGGCAACGACGACCTTCGCGGCGAAGCCGGTGACGACACCATCAACGGCGGCACAGGCAACGACAAGATCCGAGGCGGCGGCGGCGATGATATCCTCAACGGCGAAGCAGGCAACGACCTCATCATCGGCAACGCCGGCGACGACATCGTCACCGGCGGCGCGGGCCGTGATATCATCCGCACTCAGGACGGCAACGACACCGTACGCGGCGGCGGAGGCAACGACCTTATCGACGGCGGCAACGGCAACAACGACCTACGCGGCAACCGTGGCAACGACATCATCACCGCAGGCACAGGCGACGACAACATCCTCGGCGCCGCAGGCAACGACATCATCCGAGCAGGCGCCGGCAACGACACCGTACGAGGCGGCTCAGGCAACGATCTGATCTACGGCGGCGACGGCCTGGACAAGCTCTTTGGCAACGCCGGCAACGACACCATCTTCGGCGGAGCAAACCGCGACAGAATCCTCGGAGGCACAGGCAACGACTTCCTACAAGGCAACGAACAACGGGACGTCATCTTCGGCGAAGCCGGCAATGACATCATCCACGGCGGACCAGGCAGGGTCAATCTCCTCAACGGCGGCTCAGGCATCGACGACATCTTCGAGAACTTCAGATTCATCCGCCGCGACTAAATCTGTAAGCTCCTTGAAATACTCTCAACAAAGCCCGCTGATGCACCGCCCCGGTGCTTCGGTGGGGTCTCCGGCAGGTAATTCAATAGGCTCAAGCCCCCAACGCCAAATCTAAGCACCCAACGCCGAGCTGAACGAAGCGAAGGCTTGGATATCCACACCCCATATCCGCTTTGGCTCCAAAACCCTCAAGCCCCCCACGCCAACCCCCCACGGGTCGGCTATCATTCAGCCTCACTCCCCCCGGAACGGTCCGGTGGCTATGATATTTTGCTCCCAAGGCTGACCCCCCTATGCCCCTCGATACCATCTCCATCCGCGGTGCCCGCGAGCACAACCTCAAAGGCATCGACGTAGACATCCCCCACAACAAGCTCGTTGTCATCACCGGCCTCTCAGGCTCCGGCAAAAGCTCACTCGCCTTCGACACCATCTACGCCGAAGGCCAACGCAAATACATCGAATCCCTCTCCGCCTACGCACGCCAGTTCCTCGACCAATTACAAAAACCCGAAATCGAATCCATCGAAGGCCTCCCACCCACCATCGCCATCGAGCAACGCTCCGCCTCTCACAACCCACGCTCAACCGTCGCCACCACCACCGAAATCTACGACTACCTCCGCCTCCTCTACGCACGCGCCGGCCAACCACGCTGCTGGCACAAAGACGACAACGCCAAGCCCTGCGGCAGACCCATCACCAGCCAGAACGCCTCCCAGATCATCGACCAGGTCTTCGAACTCACCGAAGGCACCAAGCTCATGATCCTCGCCCCCGTCATACGCGGAAAAAAAGGCCACCACAAAGAAATCTTCGACTCCTTGGTCAAGCAAGGCTTCATCCGCGCCCGAGTCAATGGCGAAGTCTTAGACCTCCGTGAAATCACAGCCTCCAAAGCAGGCACACCCTTCACCACCAAGACTCAACGCTACCAGGCCCACACCATCGAAGCCGTCGTCGACCGCGTCGTCGTCAAACACGAGAAGGGCAAAGACGGCGAACCCAGCGGCGTCCGTTCACGCATCGCCGACTCCGTCGAACTGAGCCTGAAACTCTCCGACGGGCTAGTCGTCATCAGCGCCGCCGACACCAACAAGAAGAACGCCTGGAACGACACCCTCTACAGCGAAAAATACGCCTGCACCCTCCACCCCGAGTGTAGCCTCGAAGGACTCGAACCACGACTCTTCTCATTCAACTCACCCTACGGCGCATGCCCATCCTGCAGCGGCCTGGGCAACATCCTCGAGTTCGACACCGACCTCATCGTCCCCGACAAAACCCTCAGCATGACCGACGGCGCGATCCAGGCCTGGCGCAAGCACGGCAAGCGGATGAACATCTACTACGCCCGCATGATCCGACAGTTCTGCAAAAACTTCAACGTCAGCGCCGACACCCCCTTCAAGAAACTCGCCAAGCCCATCCAACGCATCCTCATGCATGGCACCAACGACCGCGACGAGAAAAAATACGACGCACACTTCGAGGGCGTCATCCCAAACCTCCAACGACGATGGGAAAATACCGACAGCGAATACGTCAAAACCCGCATGCACAGCTACCTCTCCGAAGCCCCCTGCGAAGACTGTGGCCGGGCACGCCTGCGCAAAGAAGCACTCCACGTCTTCCTCGAAGCAGATGGCCCCATCGCAGGTCAGGAAGTGGGGCGGAAGCTCACAGAATTCAAAACCCCTGGCAAGAAAAGCACCAAAGCCCGCCTCTTCCCCATCGACCGCGTCACCGGCATGACCATTGAGCAGGCCGCCGCCTTCTTCGACAAACTCAAGCTCGGCAAAGAACAAACCCAGATCGCCGCTCCCATCCTCAAAGAAGTACGCGCACGACTGGGCTTCATGCTCAGCGTCGGCCTGGGATACCTCAACCTCGACCGCGCCACAGGCTCACTCTCAGGCGGCGAAGGACAACGCATACGACTCGCCACACAAGTCGGCTCAGGACTCGTCGGCTGCTGCTACGTCTTAGATGAACCCACCATCGGCCTGCACCAACGCGACAACGACCGACTCATCGCCACACTCCGACACCTCACCGAAATCGGCAACACCGTCATCGTCGTCGAACACGACGAAGACACCATCCGATCAGGCGACTACCTCATCGACATCGGCCCAGGCCCCGGACGTCACGGCGGCGAAATCGTCGCACAAGGCCCAACCAAAAAAGTCATCAAAGCTGGCAAATCCCTCACCGCCCAATACCTCAACGGCGACCTGGTCATCCAAGTCCCCAAACAACGCCGCACACTCCAGCACAAAAACACACTCACCGTCAAAGGCGCAAAAGAAAACAACCTTAAAAATATCGACATCGCCTTCCCCCTAGGCGGCATCGTCGTTGTCACCGGCGTCTCCGGCTCCGGCAAAAGCACGCTCGTCAACCAGGTCCTCCTACGCGCCGCACGCCGTGAACTGCTCGGCTCCCGCGACAAGCCCGGCGCGCACGACAAACTCACCGGCGTCTCAAACATCGACCGCATCATCGAGGTCGATCAATCCCCCATCGGCCGAACCCCTCGATCAAACCCCGCCACCTACACCGGCGCATTCGACGCCATCCGCACCCTCTTCACAAAAACCAAGGAAGCCAAAATCCGCGGCTACAAGCCCGGCCGGTTCAGCTTCAACGTCAAGGGCGGTCGCTGCGAAGCCTGCCAGGGCCAAGGCGTCAAAAAAATCGAGATGCACTTCCTCCCCGATGTCTACGTCGAGTGTGACACCTGCAAGGGCAGCCGATACAACCGCCAAACCCTCGAAATACGCTACCGCAGCAAGCACATCGCCGACGTCCTGAAGATGACCGTCGAAGAAGCCCTCGAGTTCTTCGACAGCTTCCCCGACATCAAACGCCTCATGACCGCCCTGAACGACGTCGGTCTAAGCTACGTCCAGCTCGGCCAGGCCTCCACCACACTCTCCGGCGGCGAAGCACAACGCGTCAAACTCGCCACCGAATTAGGCAAACGTTCCACCGGCCACACACTCTACATACTCGACGAACCCACCACCGGCCTGCACTTCGCCGACGTCGACAAACTCATGCACGTCCTCTCCCGACTCGCCGACCAGGGCAACACCGTCCTGGTCATCGAACACAACATGGACGTCATCAAGTGCGCCGACTGGGTCATCGACCTCGGCCCCGAAGGCGGCGACCGCGGCGGCTCCATCGTCGCAACAGGCACCCCCGAAGATGTTGCCAAAACAAAAGGCTCATACACCGGCGACTACCTGCGCGAACACCTGAGATAACCAAGACCACCATTTAACCAACACCCCATAACATGTGATTCACAAACACACTCACCAGAAGCCCGTTTATGCACCGCCCCGGTGCTTAGACGGGGTATCCGGGGGTATCCGGGGGTAGCCCGGGGGTAGCCGCTAAGATTTACTCAAGAAAAACCGCGTAACTCAACAACACAAGGCCTCAATCATGCGTCCATTAAAACCGAATCTCGCCATCATCATCACCACGCTTCTGATCCATCTGACTGCGATGTCGTCATCCGCCGGTTTCCGCGTCAAGCCCTACCTCCTCACCCCCGAACCCAACGCCATCACCGTCGTCTGGTTCTCCAACGACAGCAACCCCGGTACATTGACAATCACCACGGCTAACGACTCACGCCAATTTACCTCCACGCCGACCCTCGCCGACGCCTTGACATATCATCCCTTGGAATTGGATCAATTAGATAAGGACTCTCCCACAGAAGCCCCATACAAGCATGTAATCCATCTCTCCAAACTAACCGCCAGCGAACGAATCAGCTATGAAGTAGAGCAGGGGGGTGAACGCTATCAGGGCACGCTCATGGCCTCCCCTCTGCCATACAGCCCAATACGCTTCATCATCTTCGCCGACTGCGAAACCGAACCCGAATCCACCGGCAAACACACACCCTGGCCGCAACCCAACGGCGACCCCAACCGCCTCTACATCGCCGACCAAACCGAAGGCTTCAAACAAAACCTCCGCGTCATCCAGCAACGCAACCCAGACTTCCTCGCCTTCGCCGGCGACCTCGCCCAATCCGGCGGCGAACAACGCGACTGGGACGAGTTCTGGCACCACCTCAATGGCAAGTATGGCAACCTCGCTGGCTCCATCCCCATCGTCGCCGCACCCGGCAACCACGATGCCTACGGCGGCCCCAAAGACCTCGGCCGATTCAGCGCAGATGGAAACCGCCGTGCCGACGCCAAGTTCCGAACCTACTTCCAAACCCCCCACGATCAACACCATCCGCCACAAGGCTACCACCGCCTGGACTTCGGCCCCATCACACTCATCAGCATCGACAGCACCAACGGCCTGCCCGACAAAACCGACCGCGACACCAACTGGCACCTCACCGCAAGAGACCACGCCCACGACTTCAACCCCGGCTCACCTCAATACCGTTGGCTCCAAGCACAACTCGCCGACGCACAACAACACAGCCAGTTCACCTTCGTCCAGTTCCACCACGTCCCCTACTCCGTCGGCCCACACGGCTTCCCCGCCGGCGACAAAGGACACAACCACGCCCAGGACAAACAATCCGGCATCCCCATGCGCATCCTCACACCCTTATTCATGCAATACGGCGTCGATGCCGTCTTCGCAGGCCACGACGAAATGTACGAACACTCCATCATCACCGGCGGCCTAGAACAACTCCCCAAGTCAGATGATGAACAAACACCCCAAACCCGCCCGCACGACCTGCACGTCCTGGATGTCGGCATCGCCGGCGACGGCCTGCGCGGCCCTTACTTCGGACCCGGCGGACGCCACGAAAACTTCGGCAACAACCCCTACCAGGTCTTCCTCGCTCACAACAACGCCCCCGAACTCTGGGATGGCAAACGCCTCGTCTCCGGCGGCAAACACTACGGCCACGTCGAAGTCAACGTCACCCAAACCACCGCCGGCCAATGGCAAGCCACCCTCACACCCGTCTACATCTTCCCCCTCATGAACGACCAAGGCGAAGTCACCGCCTGGGAGCGCCGCGTCTACGACGACGAAGTCACACTCACCAACGCCACGACCACCTCCCCGACCAAACCCTCGCCCCCTGCCCAATAATGACTTGTGCCCCTGCAAAGCCAATCTCTTCTCAGGATCCCCCAAGGCACCTCCACACCATTCCCCTCACACCAACGCCACCCTCCACGCTACCCACCACGACCACCAACGCACATTCAACCACCACATAAAGATCAATTATCACTACTGTCCCAACGTTAGTCGAATAATACCAACTGGTTAGCGAATGAGTCGGTTTGAGTTATGCCGCCCGGGCGTGAAAACACCTGTATTAACGGGGTTTTCTCGAATAGCGAGACGCTCAAGACCTGTAGTAT
>JAJRRS010000181.1 GCA_024279275.1 Planctomycetota bacterium
TGTTGACCAGGAACTGTGCGGCGGTGGCGGTGCGTCGGTTGTCTTGTTGGACCTCTTCGAGGATAAGCCGATCGAGCTGTGGGGTGAGGTTCCATGTGCTGAGCCAGTCGGTGATGGGGTTGGCGATGCCGACGGAGGCGGCGGGGTCAGCGGCGAGCAGGATCATGGCGGCGTCGCCCTGGCCGAGTCTTTCTTGTAGCAGGTCGGCGATCTTCTGGCGCGGGTTGGCCATCATCATCATGGGGTTATTCATCTGGCTGCCGGGCGTGGGCAGGACGATCCAGATGGTTTTCTGCCCGGGTTCGGCCTGGGGTCGCGGCATCGGCGGTGTGGGCTGACCCATCGAACTCATCTGCCCGGCGGGGTTCCACTGAGTCACATCGAAGTCGGCGTTCATCAGGCGTTGGGCGACGATGTTGTACTGGCCTCGTTCGCCCAGCGCCGGCCCGCCGCCGGAGGTGACGAACACGACCAGGGGCGGTTGCTCAAGGGTCATGCTCAGCATTGCGCCGGTGAGTTTTTCTTCGATCAGGAATTGTGGCTGGGTTCGGCCGGTCTCTTCGGTGCTGGGCATGCCCTGACGCCACATCTCACTGGCGGGGACGACTTTCACATGGTCGTCACTTAGCAAGACGACTGATGCGCCGCTGGTCAGGTCGTAAAGCACCTGGTTGTAGCGGAGGGTCGGGCTGGCTGAGTCCATCTGCTGCAACGGTCCAGCAAGTTTGTCCTGTGCCTGTTTGCATAACTCGATCACATGCAGGAAGCGTTCTTTGTCGGCGTTGGCGGTGTCACTGCTCGCTGCCATCTGCTTAGAACGGTCGGCGATCACGCCCAGGTTTGTGTTGTAGTCCGTGAGCAGGGAATGGATCGGCTCCTTGATCCCGGCGTAGTTCACCAACACCTGGTCTAACAACTCGTCGGCCTGCTGGGCGACCTGCTCGAAGTTCTTGTCGAACGACTGACAGCTCGTGGCGGCGGCGCGGAACAGGGTTTGAGCGGGGGATTCCTGTGTGTCGGCGGGGTCTGCGTTCACGCCGGACGTTAAGACGCTGGACAATTCTGTGTTGATCGGCGCAATCTCTTGCAGTGCGGTTTTGCCTAGATGGATCGCTTCGATGGCGGGCGCCAGTTCGTCGTCAAAGGCTTTTGTGATGGAGGCGAAGAGCTGGTCGGCCTGGGAGATGTCGCGGCGGACGTCCAGGTCTTCTGCGGTGACGTTGTCTGCGTAGTGAGCGTATTCATCGGTCAGGTCGCGGATACGCTGGTAGACCAGTGACGCCTGCTCGCTACCGGCTTCACGACTGCTTGGGAGGAGGGTTATGATGCGGAAGTCGCCATCGAGTTTTTGCAGCACGGCTTTAGATTGCGCGGAGAGGCTGTAGGCGCGGTCCTGGGTCAGGTCCAGACGCAGGTACTGCCAACTGGCGATCAGGTTGACGAATATCACGACGCCCAACGCGAGAGCGACCTGTGCTGTGATGTTCAGGCCGAACTTGATTCGGCGCACGGCCTGGGTGTCGGTGGTGGTTGTCTTTGGCTTACTTCCCATGTCGTTTCCGTGTGGACTTTACGAGGCTTGCTGCGGTTAGCGCCAGCGTTTGCTTTGGAGTGTCAGTGTGGCGAAGAAAAGAAACAGCCCGGTCCCGCTGATGAAGAAGACGACGCGCCCAAGGTCGATGATGCCCTTGGCGAAGTCCTCGAACTGGCCGAAGACGTTGATGTAGAAGAGGCAGTGCTTGATCCAGGGGTGGTCCTTGACCCAGCCCGCGTGTGCCAGCATCACCGCCAGCGGGGAGAACGCCAACACCATAGCGGTGGTGAGCAGGAACGCGATGATCTGATTTTGTGTGGTGGCTGAGGCGAAAGTCCCGATCGCCAGATAAAGCCCGCCGACAAATAACAGCCCGAGCATCCCGACGAGTATCGGGCCGAAGTCCGGGTTTGAGTTGATGCTCAGCAGGAGGATCAAGACCGATAGCGGGATCATCAACGTTAAGAGAAAACCCATCGCGCCGAACCATTTACCAAGGATGACCTGTGTGTCGCTGATCGGCAGGGTCATCAGAGGTTCGATCGTGCCCGAGCGGTACTCTTCACTGACCAGGCGCATGCTGACCGCGGGGAGCAGTGGGATCATCAGACACAGCACATACCACTGGAGGTTGCGCATTTCTGCCGGTGCGCCGGGATAGAA
>JAJRRS010000182.1 GCA_024279275.1 Planctomycetota bacterium
CAACCGCCCCACATATCTTCACCTCCCACCCAAAACCACCCCTCCCCCCAACGCCGAACCTGAGCTTTGCGAAGGTTTGGGTTCCCGCTCCCTCACCCCCCGGGGGGATCGTAAACCCGCGCGTTGCCCCCACAGACCAGGTCGCCCAAACGTCCAGCTTGTTTCGCAAACCACCGCACGGGTCTTTCATCCGATGGGCATTAACGCAACGCAGTTTTCACCCACGCACCCGCCCCGCCCCTCGGCGGAAGCCGCGTCAACCGCCCCACATATCTTCACCTCCCACCCAAAACCACCCCTCCCCCCAACGCCGAACCTGAGCTTTGCGAAGGTTTGGGTTCCCGCTCCCTCACCCCCCGGGGGGATCGCAAACCCGCGCGTTGCCCCTACAAACCCGGTTGCCCAAACGTCCTCCTTGTTTCGCAAACCACCGCACGGGTCTTTCATCCGATGGGCATTAACGCAACGCAGTTTTCACAAGGCATCCCAGCCGCCTCTGCCGTGCATGATTGTGCGCATCAACCCGGCCATCGCCCCCTATAAAGGAGGCCGATATTTTTCACGCACAGGCCAACCATCCCGGCCATATTCAACCGCCATCAGACGGCCCGGCGGACAGGCAGGCCAATATTACCCCACTAAACCTTTGTCCGCAGGCCAATGGGCGGACATGAAAGGATAGGTGCCGTAATGATGTTAACACTCAAAAAAACCAGCCTTTACAAGGATAAACCCGCCGGACCGCCCGTGTCCTACACCCACCGAGCGGTCACGCCACAAGCGACTGCTTCACAGGAAGTTGTGTCGCTTTTTGGTAAACAAGGGAGGGGGGGGGAGGACACGACCGCCCAGTCTGGCCCAGCCCCATGCGACCCACCGCGCACATCGGCGGTGCCAATTTGGCCTGCCGCCCGGATTTTGCTATATTGCTCGGCTCGCCGCCCCCGGCATATCCCCGGGATATCACCGGGTTGCCTAGGAATTCTAGAGAATTCGGGCACGGACCAGGCGGTGTATAACCGATTACAAGCGGAAATTAGGAGCCAGTCATGGCCAAAAAAGAAATCACTACCGTCTTCAAGATCCAGGCCCCAGGTGGTAAAGCCACGCCCGCACCGCCCATCGGCCCGGCCCTGGGTGCCAACGGCGTGAACCCCGGGCAGTTCGTCACCCAGTTCAACGAAGCGACCCGCCACCTCAACGGCAAAGTCGTCGGCTGCGTGATCACCGTCTTCAAGGACCGCACATTCACCTTCGAGATCAAAAGCCCACCCGCCGCCGTCATGATCAAAGACGCCGCAGGCATCGAAAAAGGCTCCGGCGTCCCCAACAAGGACAAGGTCGGAAAGCTCACTCAGGACCAGCTCCGGGCTGTGGCCGAAGAGAAGGCCAAGGAACTCACCGGCCACAGCGTCGAAGCCATGATGCGAACCATCGCCGGCACCGCCCGCTCGATGGGCGTCACCATCGAAGCCTAAGGCCACGAAATAACCGCCCCGCAGGAATCGCTATATTCCATGTGAGGGACTAAGTGAATACTTAAGGCTTACCACGTGCCAAAAACCGTGGGAGACCCCACCGGCCAATCAACGCCGGAAAGTCAAAAGGATAGAAAGTTATGCCTAAAAATGGCAAGCGTTACGAGGCCGACAAAAAGGCCTACAAACTCAAAGAATTAGTCTCACTCGCCGACGCGGTCACCCGGGTCAAGTCGTTCAAGGCAGCCAAGTTCGACCAGACCGTCGAGATCTGCATGCACCTGGGCATTGACGCCAAGCAGGCCGACCAGATGATCCGAGGCTCCCTGTCCCTGCCCCACGGCATCGGCAAGAGCAAACGCGTCATCGCCTTCTGCACCTCCGACAAAGTTGAAGAAGCCAAGGCCGCCGGCGCAGTCGAAGCAGGCGGCGAAGAGTTGGTTAAGAAAGTCGCAGATGGCTGGCTTGACTTCGATGTCGCCGTCGCAAGCCCCGACATGATGCGGGTTGTCTCCAAGCTGGGACGGGCGCTTGGCCCCAAGGGTTTGATGCCGTCTCCCAAGAGCGGCACCGTGACCCCCAAGATCGCCCAGGCCGTCAAGGAATACGCCGCAGGCAAGGTCGAATTCCGCAACGACTCCAGCGGCAACGTCCACGCAGCCGTCGGCAAGCACAGCTTCGACAACAAAATGCTCGAGGAAAACGCCGAAGCGTTTATCAAGCACATCACCAAGATGAAGCCCTCGGCCACCAAGGGCCATTACATCAAGTCGATCTCCATGTCGGCGACCATGACGCCCGGCGTCTCAATCCTCGTTGACTAAACCACACCGAACACCACCGCGGACAACCACCGCTTTCGCCCAAGGGGCCATACCATGAGCAAACCGATCAAAAACCTGATCGTCGAAACCTACAAAAATCGTTTTGAGGGGATCACCGGCGGCGTCCTGATCGATGTCCGAGGCATCAAGTCCAACGACAACAACGAGCTACGCGCCAACCTCGCCAAGAAGCAGATCAAGATCACCATCGTCAAGAACAGCCTCGCCAAGAAGGCCTTCCAGGGCGGCGAACTGGCCCCGCTGAACGACATGATGGATGGCCCAAGTGCCGTGGTCTACCCCATCTCCGAAGATGCCAGCGTCGTCACCGTCGCCCGAGAGCTGGTCGAGGCCGCCAAGAAAATCAAAGACCTCGAGTTCCGCGGCGCGTTGCTGGAAGGCGTCGTCTTCGGCCCCAACGAGATCGAAGCACTCAGCAAGTACCCCACCAAGGACGAGGCACAGGCCCAGGTCGTCCAGATCCTGCTCACCCCAGCACAGAACCTCATCGGTGCCGCCACAGGCCCGGGCAAGAAGATCGCCTCGATCATCAAGGCCGTTCAGGAAAAACTCGAAAATGGCGAAGAGATCAAGAAGGCGAGCTGAATCAGCAACCCATCAGATCGAACATCGCAGATTAAAGATATCAACACAGTACATCGCGTCCGACTGGCCCCTCGGGGTTAAACCGTAGCAGCGTGCCACGGCCTATCGGATGGATCGTTTAGATAACAAAGGAATCGAATCATGGCAGAAGCAGCTATCAAAGAACTCGGTGACAAGATCGTCGGCCTGACACTCAAGGAAGCCGTCGACCTCGGCGACTACCTCAAGGATGAATACGGCATCGAGCCTGCAGCCGGCGCCGTCGCCGTTGCCGCCGCTGGCCCCGCCGAGGAAGCCGAAGAGAAGACCGAGTTCGACGTCATCCTCACGGCCGCTGGCGACCAGAAGATCAAGGTCATCAAGGCCGTCCGCGAAGCCACCGGCCTGGGACTCAAGGAAGCCAAGGACCTGGTCGACAGCGCACCCAAGGCGATCAAGGAAGCCGTCTCCAAGGAAGAGGCCGAAGCCCTCGCCGAGAAGATCAAGGAAGTCGGCGGCGGCGTCGAGGTCAAGTAAATTATTCGCCGCGTTCACATCGCCGACCAATCGGCGTACACGAATACAGGCCGTCCCTTTTGGGGCGGCCTTTTTCTTTTAGAACATTCTCGATCCAAACGTAACAGTCACCGGGGTCATAGCCGCCGGTTTACAGCCGGCGAGTCCGCCACCTCAAAGACGGCGGTTGTCACTACCGCTACAGGTGGATTGAATAGGCTCTATAAATCCAACACGTCTCAACCCGGTATGATGACCCGGCAGTACCAACGTGAACTAGAGACGCATTTACCTTATACTGTAGGCTCAAGACCCAAACCCCGTGGGCACGCCAAGCCATGCAACCAAACCAATCAAACCGTAAACGAGCGTTGATCTGCACATTCACTGCGGTCGCAGCGATCGCAACCTACTTCCTCCTTCCCTCATCAATGGACGAGTTGGCCAAGCGAACCGTCACGATCTTCCTGGTCGCCGCCGTCTTCTGGGCCACCGAAGTCCTCCCGCTTTACGCCACCAGCCTCTGCATCGTCGGCATGGAAATACTCTTCCTCGCGGACGCCGGCGGCATGGCCCGGTTGATCCCCGCGACGAGCCTGTTCCCCGAAGACCAAAGCCTTAACTACAAAGTCTTCCTGTCCTCGTTCTCCTCCCCGATCATCATCCTCTTTATGGGCGGCTTCCTGCTCTCCGCCGCAGTCACCAAGCACGGCCTTGACCGCGCGATCGCCTCAAGAATCCTCAGGCCGTTCAACCACCACCCACTCGCACTGGTCTTCGGCGTCCTGCTGATCACCGCGTTCTTCTCGATGTGGATGAGCAACACCGCCACCACCGTCATGATGCTGGCGATCATCAGCCCGCTGGTCAGAGCATTGCCCGCAGAAGATAAGTTCCACCGCGCAGTCATCCTGGCGGTCCCGTTCGGCGCAAACATCGGCGGGATCGGCACACCCATCGGCACACCGCCCAACGCCGTCGCACTCGCCGCCCTCAATGAGTTCATGGAAGAGGAAATCGGGTTCATCGACTGGATGCTGATGGCGGTTCCCCTAGCGATGTTGCTGCTGGTAGTTGCGGGCCTGCTGCTGTATTGGTTCTTCCCCCCGGGCAAGGATCTGGTGCTTCCCCCGCTTGAGAAACCGACCGAGAAAATCAGCACCAAGGGCCGATGGACACTGATTATCCTGGGCTTTGCGATCCTGCTGTGGCTTACCAGCAAGTGGCACGGCCTGGCACCCGCCGCCGTCGCGCTGCTCGCCGCCGCCGCACTGACCGCCTTGGGCGTGCTGCGCAAACACGACGTCGACTCGATCGACTGGAACGTGTTGATCCTGATGTGGGGTGGCCTGTCGCTGGGTAAAGCGATGGAAGAGACACACCTGATCGGCTACATCGCGGACCTGCCGATCGCGGAGTTGCAAGGGTTCGCCCTGGCATCGGCAGTGGTGATTGTTTCGGTGCTGCTCTCAACATTCATGAGCAATACCGCCACCGCTATCGTATTGATCCCGATGGTCATCGCCTTGGTCAACGGCCAGGGAGAATCGCCGGTCCAACTGGTCATCCTCACCGCGCTCGCCTGCTCCTTCGCCATGGCCATGCCCGTATCGACCCCGCCCAACGCCATCGCCTTCGCCACCGGCAAGGTCCCCGTCTCCGCCCTGATCCGTTCGGGAGCGGTCGTATCTTTCATCTGCATCGTTGTGCTGTTGCTTGGATACCAGTGGGTCTTGCCGCTATTCCCTTGGGCCTACTAGCGGTTTAACTTAAACCGTAGCGATTGAGGTTTAGCCGTCGCGGCCACGCGACGCCCTCAGAGTCATAACTGATCCCATAAACCGTTATCGCAAAGCTCCAAACAAAGTGAATCTGCTTCAGCGCCCACGCGACACACCCGTATCGCCGCTATCATAAGCGGCGCATGCCCATCAACGCTCAGGACATCCTCGCACCTAACGGCCCCATCGCCCGGCGTCTTGGTGATGTGTACGAACACCGCCCCGAACAGGTCCAGATGGCACGCTTCATCACGGAGTCCATCGCATCGGGGCACGCCGCCCTGGTCGAGGCGGGCACCGGCGTCGGCAAGAGCTTCGCCTACCTGTTGCCGGTCATCGAACACGTCCTGGCGACCGACGACCGCGATCAGAAAAAACGCATCGTGATCTCCACCCACACCATCGCCCTGCAGGAACAGATTATCCACAAGGACATCCCGCTGCTGCGTGCGGTGATCCCCGATGAGTTTTCCGCCGTGCTGGTTAAGGGCCGTGGCAACTATGTCTCGCTCCGCCGTGCAAGCCGGGCCTGGGACCGCAGCGCCGACCTGTTTGATGACAACGCCAGCAAGCGATCGCTTGAAACGATCCTTGAATGGACCAAGCAGACCGAAGACGGTTCGTTGGCAAGCCTGCCGGTGTTGGAAGCGCCGTCGGTCTGGGGTGATGTACAAAGCGACTCGGAAGATTGCCTGGGCAAGCGTTGCCCGACCTACGACAAATGTTTCTACCAGGCGGCCCGTCGGCGGATGCTCAACGCCGACCTCTTGGTCGTCAACCACGCGCTGTTTTTTTCTGACCTTGGGATGCGCCAGCAGGGCTTCGGCATCCTCCCGCCGTATGACGCAGTCGTCCTGGATGAAGCCCACACCATCGAAGACGTCGCAGGCGAACACTTCGGCCTGACGGTGAGCAAGTTCCAGGTCGAGTACCTCCTGTCCCGCCTCCACGCCGCCCGCCGACACAAAGGCCTGCTCCCGGCACTGCGCCTGAAGATCGACGCCGATCTGCACAACCGCGCGGTTCAGGCCGTCGAAGATGCACGCATCGGCTCAAAGGATTTCTTCGAGGAACTTTTGTACTGGCAGGAAACCCAGGGCCGAAGCAACGGCCGGATCGACAAGCCGATCCCGATGCAGAACGTCCTGACACCGCTGCTTTCGGACCTGTCCCTGGCCCTCAAACGCATCCGTGACCGGCTCGACGACGAAGCCGACCGCCTCGAAGCCGGCAGCTACGCCGACCGCGCCGAAGTACTAGGCCAGGAACTCGCATCCCTGCTCGAACAAAAACTCCCCGACAGCGTCTACTGGATCGAAGCCACCACCCCCGGTTCCCCCGGTTCCCCCGGCTCCCCCGCCCCCGGATCTCCCGGCTCCCCGGGTGCATCCAACCGTCCCCGGCGTACACGCATCAAGCTCTGCGGCGCACCCGTTGAAGTCGCGGGCCTGCTACGTCAACGTCTCTTCGAGGCGACCACCGCCAAACGAAAACCCTTGCCCGTGATGATGACCTCCGCGACACTCGCGACCGACGCCGTCCATCAAGACACCGATGCTGGCGCATCCAAGCGTAAGCCCGCCGACCCCTTCGCCCACATCCGCGCCCGGCTGGGTTGTGAAGATGCCCATACATTGCTGCTCGGCTCACCATTTAATTACGCACGGCAGGCCGAATTAATCGTCGACCGCACCATGCCCGCCCCCAGCGACCCCGACTTCTTTAGCCGCCTCTGCCCCGCGGTCCTCAACCTCATCGACCACACCGACGGCGGCACCTTCGTCCTCTTCACCAGCTACCAACTCCTAAGCAAAGTCGCACTCTGGCTCCGCGAACCCATCGCCGAACGCGGGATGCCTTTACTCATCCAGGGCGACGGCGTTCAACGCTCCGCACTCCTGGAATCCTTCCGCGCAGACAACAGAAGCGTACTCCTGGGCACCGACAGCTTCTGGCAGGGCGTCGACGTCCAAGGCCAAGCACTCCGCAACGTCATCATCACAAAACTCCCCTTCACCGTCCCCGACCGACCCATGATCGAAGCGCGAACCCAGCGCATCAAAGCACGCGGCGGCAACGCCTTTATGGAATACTCCTTGCCCGAGGCGATCCTCAAGTTCAAGCAGGGCTTTGGCCGACTGATCCGTTCCACACAAGACACCGGCTGCGTCGCCGTGTTAGACAGCCGACTGACCACCAAGCACTACGGCAAAAAATTCATCCACGCCCTGCCCGACATGCCCGTCCGCGAGTTGACCGGCGACGTGTTATCCCAGAGCGAATAAATGAGTAAACCTCAACGCATCCTGGCCTTATGTACCGGTAACCGCTGTCGATCACAGATGGCCGAAGGCTGGCTGCGTCACCTCGGCGGGCCGAAGGTACAAGTCTTTAGCGCAGGAACCATACCCAAAGGCCTGCACCCCAAAGCCGTGCAAGTCATGGCCGACGCCGGCGTGGATATCAGCAACCACACATCCGACCACGTCGATCAATACCTCGGTCAACAGTTCGATCTCGTCATCACCGTCTGCGATAACGCCAAAGAAGCCTGCCCGACCTTCCCCAACGCAAGAAAACTCATCCACCACGCCTTCGACGACCCCGACATATCGGGTCTGACCGAGGATGACTCGCAAGCATTATTCATCCGTGTCCGCGACGAGATCCGTGACTGGGCCTCGAATCTCGTCTAAGCGGTTCGAGTATCCGGGGGCAGGGTCACGATAACCATTCGACAGGTATCGCATGATTAATTCGTTGGGTTCCGCACCCTGCCATTGATCATCACGCCCGTCCCGTAGCCAGATCACCTTAATCCCGTTGGCGTCACTGGCTATTGATGCTTTAAGCGAATCTATGTCTACCGCCCAATCGATTTCAACCCGATTAATCAGATTCTTAAAACCGGTTGGCGATTCTATAGTTGTTTCGGGTATGTAATAAGGCCGTAGGTCGTCCCAACCACTCGGCCAAGCACCTTTATGAGCTTCCATATGCTGGATGACAAGCTCCGCCGATACCCACACAGCATAGGCATTGGGCACCGTAACACTGATGGTGATATAAAAGCTGTAAACGATAAACCCGATCCCGCTGGCTACGAAGGCGATCGTTAAACCAATCCACGTTCGAGGTCGGATTCTAGATATTATCATTGGCTATCACCGTTCTTAAACTAACGTCGAGGCCTTCCCAAACTCATCGCCAAACACAAACTCGCTAAGCGCGTTCCGTGATCGCGGTGCCTGTTCTTTTTCCCTTACCTCATCAGGCAAATCCGCCGGGTCCACCCCGTACCCGATCGCGATCGCGGTCTGTGGCTCGAAACCGTCTGGCAGGTTGTATTCACGACGCACCTTATCAAGATCAACCCCCGCCATCTGATGAGCGAACAGGTCCATGCTCGTCGCCTGCACGACCAGGTTCTGCACCGCTAACCCCAGGTCGTGCTGATGCACACGGTTGGGCTTGTCGTTGCGAACAAAGGTCGTGCGCGTCACGGTCAGGATCAGCACCGGTGCCTGCCTCGCCCAGCCCTGATTCGCTTCGACCAGGCAACCCAGCGCCTTGGCATAAGCCTCGGGCTGATCTTTCGTCGCCAGGATAAACCGCCAGGGCTGTTCATTGAATGCGGACGCCGACCAGCGAGCCGCCTCCAGCAGGCTCAACAGCTTCTCCGATTCAACCGGGCGGTCTGCAAAGACATATGGGCTCCATCGCCGTTCAATAGAATCCAATACGGGGTGATCGGTTGTCGCGGGCTTTTCCATGGTGGTTTCCTATGGTTTAATCGAATTGTGTCAGTAAAATCACTTCGCCGGCCGATCGGTCGAGAGCCGCCGGCGGTTTACAAGATACCAGTCACGCAGCATATCCAGTTGAAGCCGGCGTGTATCGGGATCGTCGGTGGGATGCCACCGTGGCGCATCCTCGGGAAGATAATAATTCAACACCCGCCACCACCCATAATCCTCAAGCAACTCAACAAACTCATCCGCCGGCTCCCCCCGTGGATTCAAGAACGCTTCCAGCCCACGCGGCCCCTGCCGATGCATCAACGCCATCACCACCGTCGTCCGAGGCGTGTGCATGTAAGCCAACATCAACTCCGGCAAATAGTCGCCATCACGCTTCGCCCCACGCATCCACAAACCGACCCGCATCATACGATCCGTCAACCAGTCGGTTTCATCAGCGAGTCGACGTGTCAGCAAATTACCGTGCAGCCCCGTCATCCCATATAACATCGCACCCGACCACACCGCCTCGTTCCATTCGTCACCAAGCAGATCAGCGATCAGGACTTCCAGTTCTTTTTCATCCAAATCGCGCACCGCCAGCACACAACCCACATCCCTCAACGCCGCGTCCGGCGAACGCAACAGCGCATCCATAGCCTCCAACGTATACGTCTTATCCTCATCAACCGGACGTTCAACAGACCCAACCACCTCCCCCAACCACGCCGGCCCTTTGTCGATGGGCAATCCAATGTAGTAACTAAATAGCCACACATGCCGAACGATCATCGGCTCAACATCCCCCGTCATCCCCGCGATCATCTTCTCGTAAGGTATCCGGTTATCCGCCGACATCGCCAACTCCGCCACCGCACATAGCGCGTTATATCGCACATCCGCCTCGCTGCGTTTCAGCAACCGATTCAACAACGCAATCACCCGGGCGTCGTCTACGATGTCAACCATATCCGCCAGCCGATGCGCCACCAGGCTTCCCGCCTCCGCGTCCGCCTCGTCAGCCATCAACTCGTTCCAACGCAGCCACGCATCGTCCGGGATAAAGACCCGCTGCCAGCGCCCCGCGGACTGCAACGCCCAGACAATCTGTTGAAAGTTCTCATCTTCTGTAACCCCCAGCCGGCCGACCGCCCCCAACATCACACCGTCATCATCCTCCGCTAACGCCGACACATACAACAACCCCTGCTGCCGCTTCTGCGTATCATCCGAGGTCAGCCAGTGGATATGCCGCCACCGCCGAAAGTGCGGCGCAGCCATGTACGCCGTCGGCACCGCCACCACCACCGTCACCAGCAGCAGGATCAACCATCGCGTCGTGTATCGGTTTCGTTTGGACTGCACACACAACAGCCTAACGCCAACACACCCATAAAAGAAGCCCACGTTGATTCAACATGGGCCTCATCAAGATTACACTGGAATAGTAGACTACTCAGGCAGAACGATCAGACGAAAGTAGCCACAAAAAGGCACAAAATACACAAAATCAAGACGCTGTATTGAGAAAATCTAATCGGATCATCAGCCGGGCACAAGATCTACAAGCACATCCTGTCTGCTTTCTTTGTGTATTTTGTGCCTCTTTGTGGCCAATTCTTCCGTCCTGCGGGTCTGTCAAGTAGATTGCCGCGATATCTTTCAGCCCTTATTCCAAAACACCGACCCATACACCGCGTTCTCGCCGAGTTCCTCAGCGATGCGGATGAGTTGGTTGTACTTGGCGTTGCGGTCGCTGCGGCAGGGGGCGCCGGTCTTGATCTGGCCGCAGTTGGTGGCGACCGCGATGTCAGCAATCGTCGCGTCCTCGGTCTCACCCGAGCGGTGACTCAGCACCGCTGAGTAGCCGTTGCGTGTGGCGAGGTTGACCGCATCAAACGTTTCGCTGAGCGTGCCGATCTGGTTGACCTTCACGAGGATAGCGTTGGCGCAGCCCTCGTCGATGCCGCGTTGAAGGAAACTCTTGTTCGTCACGAAGTTGTCGTCGCCGACGAGTTGGATCTTCTTGCCGAGCTTATCGGTGAGCTTCTTCCAGCCGGCCCAGTCGTTTTCAGCAAGCCCATCCTCGATCGAGCGGATCGGGTACTTCTCACACCAGTCCGCCCAGATGCCGATCATGTCGTCAGTTGAGATGACCTCGCCGGGATTGGAACTGAAGAAACAGTAGCCTTCCTTGCCAAGTTTCTCAGCCTCGTTCCAAAGCTCGCTGGTCGCCGGGTCCAGTGCAACAAAAATCTGCTCGCCGAACTTGTACCCAGCCTTGTCGACGGCTTCCTCGATGACTTTCAATGCCTCTTCGTTGGATTTAAGGTTCGGCGCGAACCCGCCCTCGTCGCCCACAGCAGTAGACAGCCCTTGCTTCTTGAGGACGCCCTTAAGTTCGTGATAGATCTCGACGCCGGCACGCAGCGCTTCGGGGAAGTTGTCGAAGCCCCAAGGTTGGATCATGAACTCCTGAAAGTCCACGGTGTTGTCCGCGTGTTTGCCGCCATTAAGGATGTTCAGCATCGGCACGGGCAGCACCTTGGCGTGCGCCCCGCCGAGGTAGCGGTACAAAGGCAGGCCCGAGCTTTCCGCCGCGGCGTGAGCGATCGCCATCGACACACCCAGCACCGCATTGGCGCCGAGCTTGGCTTTGTTAGCGGTGCCATCCAGTTCGAGCATCAGGCTGTCGATGTATTCCTGATCGCGTGCATCCAGGCCCATCAACTCAGGAGCGATCTCGTTGTTGACGTTATCGACCGCCTGCTGGACGCTCTTGCCCAGGTAGTAGTGCTCTTCGCCGTCGCGCAGTTCAACCGCCTCGTTCTCGCCGGTACTCGCACCGGAGGGGACCATCGCCCGGCCAACGGTGCCGTCGGAAAGGTGCGCCTCGACTTCAACAGTAGGGTTGCCGCGCGAATCCAGGACCTGTCGGCCGTGGATGATCTCGATCTCAAAGCTCATGGGATGCCTCGTAAGGTAGAGGGTGGTGGGGGGGGGGCTTGGGAGTACTCACGGTGCCCGTTGCCGGGGGTTTACCGGGGACCGGGGGCCGGGTCGCTGAGAACCTGAGTGTAGCAGGGGAGTGCGCACTATCCAAACGAACCTGTCGGATGACCGGCTCGTAACGGGTCTGTGAAAAGGGGCATACGCAGGTGCGTATCCGCGATGCTTAGAAGTTGCTGCGGACGTTGATGCTTCGGCCTGCGCGGCGTTTGGCGTTGATCAGCTTCCGGCCGTCCTTGGTCCGCATGCGGGTACGGAAACCGAACTTACGGGCACGCTTAATCAAGCTGCGTCGTTTTGGGTAATGCGTGGACATCGCGAGCGCTCCTGCGGTCTAATACCGGGATACCGGGGGTAAGCCGGGGGAAATTCGTGGGCCGGGTGGATATCCGGGGGTCCGGGGGGGATATCCGGGGGGTTACTTGATCTCAAATATCACCGACTGATACACCGTATTGCCCCGGGTGTCGGCGGCCCGCAGTGTCAACACATGCGGACCCGGGGAAAGATCGGAGATCGTAACCTCCCAGCTTTCCTGTGTCGAATCGAAGATAAGG
>JAJRRS010000183.1 GCA_024279275.1 Planctomycetota bacterium
CCTAAGCAACCGTATCTTCGCTGATCAGGACGAACTGTGGGACGCATGCGTGGTGGCCTGGAACCACCTGGGTCCCCAACGCCTGGCCAGCATCTGCCACACCGATTGGGTCGCGCTGGAATTAAGATGAAGGCGTATTATAGACTTCACAAGGGTTTGTAAACGTCGGTCTAAAAGCGTAGCGCCTGACGGGGGGTCCGACGGTCGGGCTAAAAACGTAGCGCCTTGCATCGAGAGCAAAACATAACACAGCACGCATCAGTACTTCCAACTCTGCAACATATGCACATAGTTGGCACGCTCGTAGGCGGTGGGGTTGGGGCAGTTTTCCAGGCTCATGCTGCCCTGGAGTTGGCGTAGAGAGTCGTAGTCGTGGTCGATCAGCCAGCGTTCCAGGTCTTCGCGGACGGTGAGCAGGTGCTCCGGGCCGTGTTCGAGTAACGCTGAAACCATCTGCACCGCATGCGCACCGGCCATCACCGACTTGACCACGTCGATCTCACTATGCACCCCGCCGGTCACCGCCAACGATGCCTCGACCCGGCACGATAAAATCGCCAGCCAACGGATGCGCAGGAGCAACTCCGCGGGGGATGACAGGTTGACACGCGTCACCTCCAGCTCTTCCACATCAATGTCCGGCTGATAAAACCGGTTGAAGATCACCAACGCATCCGCGCCGGCTTCGACGAGTCGGCTCGTGAAGTCAACCAAGGACGTGTAGAACGGAGACAGCTTCACCGCGATCGGCAGTTGCGTCGCCTCCTTAATCGTCTGGACCATCTCCACAGCCCGATCTTCCAGGACCGTACCCGTATCCTCGGGGTCCATCGCGACGTAATAGATGTTCAGCTCCAACGCATCCGCCCCGGCCTGCTCGATCAGCTTGGCGTAGTCCAGCCAACGCCCGCCGCTCATCCCGTTCAAGGACGCGATCACCGGCAGGTCCGTACAACTCTTGATCGACCGCACTTTTTCAAGATACTCGTCCGGCCCGAGCTTGAACTCATCGTTGCGCGGAAAATAATCCAACGCCTCGGCGGATACGTCGTCGTGCGAAACAATGCTGTCGTGGGTCGCCAACTGCTCGCGCAGAATCTGTTCCTCGAACAGCGAAGGCATCACGATCGCCGCGGCACCGGCGTCTTCAAGCCGCTTCACCGAGCCGAGGTCATAAGCCAACGGTGACGCCCCGCCCATCAGCGGGTGAGCCAACTCAAGCCCCATGTAGGTCGTGGATAGGTCCATTGTGTTGCTTCCTTATCGTGTTGCCGCGGGTTTCGCGGGCGTTGGTTTCACGGATTGGTCGTTACTTTTTTCTTCATCCAGGCTCAGCGCCGCCAGGTGCTGGTAGAGCTGTACACGTTGCACAGCGTGACGCTGCGCGGCTTTGGACAGACGACGGAACCGTTCGGGATCGATCTTCTCAACCATACGGAACCGCGTCTCCTGGCTCATGTATTCGCCGACCGGGATCGACGGCGGCTTGGAATCGATCTGCAAAGCCGGCAACCCCTGCGCTACACGCCGCGGATCAAACCGATACAACGGCCAGATGCCCGACGCAACCGCTCGCTTCTGTTGATCAAGCCCGTGCGACAGGTCGTAGCCGTGCGCGATGCAGTGGCTGTAAGCAATGATCAGCGACGGGCCTGCATACGATCCCGCCTCCTGCATCACTTTCACCGTGTGGTTGTCGTTGGCGCCCATCGCGATGCTGGCGACGTAGACGTGGCCGTAGCTCATCGCCATCAGGCCCAGGTCTTTCTTGTGGACGCTCTTGCCCGCCGCGGCAAACTTCGCAGCCGCACCCAACGGCGTGGCTTTGGACTGCTGGCCACCGGTGTTGGAGTAGACCTCGGTATCCAAGACAAGAACATTGATGTCACGTTGCATCGACATGACGTGATCCAGCCCGCCAAAACCGATGTCATACGCCCACCCGTCGCCGCCGACGAGCCAGACAGCTTTCTTCACCAGATAATCGGCGAGTAGCTCGAGGCGTCGCGCCGGTGCCGAATTAATTTTCGCCAGCGCCTCTCGCAGCAACACGACCCGGTCCCGCTGCATCGCGATGCCTGCCGCGTCGTCCTGACTTGCACTAAGCAATCTGTTGACAAGGTCCGAATCCAGTTGCGAGCCAAGCTCCGCCAGCATGTCCTGAGCCTGTTGACGATGCTGGTCGATCGAGACGCGATGGCCGAACCCGTACTCCGCATTGTCCTCGAACAGCGAGTTGCTCCACGCCGGGCCTCGGCCGTCTTCGTTGGTGCAATACGGTGTCGTCGGCAAGTTCCCGCCGTAGATCGATGAACACCCGGTCGCGTTGGCGATCAGCAGCCGGTCGCCGTAGAGCTGGGTCAGCAGCTTGACGTAGGGCGTCTCACCACAGCCCGCACACGCGCCGGAATACTCGAACATCGGCAGCAGGAACTGCGTACCCTTCACATCCAGCCGCTTGATCTTCATCGGGTCAACCTCGGGGAGATCAAGGAAGAACTCGTAATCAGACCGCTCGCGCATACGGGTCTCATGTCCGTCGCGTTCCATCATGTTGATGGCTTTTCGCTTGGGTGTCGCCTTGTTCTTTGCCGGGCAGACATTGACGCACAACGTGCAGCCGGTGCAGTCTTCGGTCGCAACCTGCAACGTGTACTTAAGCCCCTTGAAGTCCGGTGCTTTGTAATCCTGCGACTTGAACGTGTCCGGTGCGCCTTTAAGTTCGTCGGGGTCATACACTTTGCAACGGATCGCGGCGTGAGGACACACCAGCACACACTTGTTGCACTGGATGCACACGTCGGGGTCCCAGTCCGGGACGCTGGGTGCGATGTTGCGCTTCTCATATCGTGTGGTTCCGGTCGGCCAGGTGCCGTCGGGTGGGAACGCGCTGACCGGCAGGCCGTCGCCGTGCCCGGCCATCATCGCCGCCGTCACACGCGCCACAAAGTCCGGAACATCGTCGGGGATGATCTGTGGAGGTTCCAGTTTCGAGGTCACGGAAGATGGGACATCGACCTCGTGCAGATTCTCAAGCGACTGATCGACCGCGGCGAAGTTTCGACGGATCACCTCTTCGCCTCGCTTGGCGTAGGTCTTTTCGATCGCCTTTTTGATCTTGGTGATGGCTTCGTCGCGCGGCAGTACGCCGGAGATCGCAAAGAAGCAGGTCTGCATCACCGTGTTGATCCGCCGGCCCATCCCCGCCTTCTGAGCCACGGCGTATCCGTCGATCACATAGAACCTCAGCCGTTTCTCGATGATCTGTTCCTGCACGTTGGCAGGCAGATGGTCCCATACCTCGTCAGGTCCGTAGGGCGCGTTAAGCAGGAACACCGCCTCCTGTTCGGCCTTCGCCAGCACATCCACGGTATCCAGAAGCGTGAACAGGTGGCAGGCAACGAACCCGGCACTCTGGATCAGGTAGGCCGCACGGATTGGCTCGGGGCCGAAACGCAGGTGCGAAACCGTCATCGCGCCAGACTTCTTGGAGTCGTAGACGAAGTAGCCTTGGGCGTAGAAGTCGGTCGATTCGCCAATGATCTTGATCGTGTTCTTGTTCGCCCCGACCGTGCCGTCGGCACCCATGCCGTAGAACATCGCGCGGGTCACACCCTTGGGCACGATAACCACGTCTTCATCGACCGGCAATGACAGGTGGGTCACGTCGTCGGTGATCCCAATTGTGAAGTGGTTGCGGGGATGGTCACTAGCGAGGTTGTCCAACACAGCCTTGACATGCGCCGGGGTGAACTCCTTACTCGACAGCCCGTAACGTCCGCCGACGATCGCGGGGAACGGGTCGCGCTTCGCGTCGTAGTCGGCGGCGACGATGTCCTGATACAAAGGCTCCCCAACCGCGCCCGGCTCCTTGGTCCGGTCCAACACGGCAACATGCTTGGCGGTGTGCGGCATGGCGGCGATGAAGTGCTCAACGGAGAAAGGCCTATACAGCCGAACCTTGACCAGACCCACTTTCTCTCCAAGACTCACCATTTCATTGATTGTTTTGTGTGCTGTCTCGGCACCCGAACCCATCATCACGATGACACGTTCGGCCTTGGGATGGCCGATGTAATCGAACAGGTGATACTGTCGGCCGGTCATCTCGGCGAAGCGATCCATCTGTTCCTGCACGGTCTGTGGACAGGCGTTGTGGAACGGGTTGCACGCCTCGCGAGCCTGGAAAAACGTGTCGGGGTTCTGCGCTGTGCCACGGATCTTGGGCGCATCGGGTGTCAAAGCACGCCCGCGAAGGTCAGCGATCCATTGCGGCTTGATCAGCTTACGAAGCACATCATCAGACAACGGGTGGATCTTGGCGACCTCGTGGGAGGTGCGGAACCCGTCGAAGAAATGTACGAACGGGATACGGCTTGCCAATGTTGATGCCTGCGCGATTGCGGCGTGATCCTGCGCCTCCTGAACCGAGCCAGACGCCAGAAACGCGAACCCGGTCTGTCGGCAGGCCATGACATCCGAGTGGTCTCCGAAGATCGACAGCGCGTGTGTCGCGACGGTGCGCGCTGCGACGTGCATGCAGAAGGGGCTTAGCTCCCCGGCGATCTTGTACATGTTCGGGATCATCAGCAACAAACCCTGCGACGCGGTGAAC
>JAJRRS010000013.1 GCA_024279275.1 Planctomycetota bacterium
CTCAAGTACATCATCTTCTCCAAAGATGTCTCAAAAGTCACGATTAACGATTTCGACACTGCCTCGCCGACCGTCTTCGGCCACGCCAATGCCAGCGGTGCGTATTCAGTAGGCGCGGCGGCTTACTTCGACACGCCGTTCACCGGTGACGACCCCGCGATCATTGATCCGTACTCTAGCCTAGGCTCGACACCGATCGTGCAGGACACGTCAGGGCTGCCGTTAGCGAACCCGATCATCCGCAACAAGCCCGACGCTGTTGCGCCGGACGGGGTGAATACGAGTTTCTTCGCTTCGGATATTCCGCTCGACACCGACTTGCTGCCGAACTTCTTCGGCACCAGCGCCGCCGCCCCCCACGCCGCCGCGGTTGCCGCGCTGGTGCTCCAAGCTAACAACACACTCACACCCGAACAGCTTTACACCACACTGAACGTCACCGCCCGGGACATGGACACCACGGGTTACGACCTGCTGACCGGGCACGGCTTAATAGACGCTTTCGCAGCGGTATCGGCCGCTCAAGGCGGTGTGTTCGGGCATGCCTACCACGACACGGACGGCAACGGCACCGAGGACACCGGTGAGGTCGGGTTCGACGGTGCAATCGTCTACGCGGATGCCAATAACAACAGCACGCTCGACCAGAATTCCACCACGTACCACAAGAGCGTCACCGGCTCCACCACCATCCCCGACAGCGGGACATTCAACTCTTCACTTTCAATCAGCGGCGTCACCGACTCTGTCGTGGATGTTAATGTCCTGCTGGATATCGATCACCCGGCCATCGAAACGCTCGTGATCCAACTGACCGGACCCACAGGCCAGGTCATTAACCTTTCATCTTTCGCGAGTCTTGCGGGTGGGATGCTATTCAGCACGACCTTTAATGATGAGGCCGAACTCTCGATCAATGCCAGAACGGGCACCTCCGGCGTATATCGCCCAGAGCAGGCGCTGTCGGTCTTCGACGGGCTGGACCCCAACGGCACATGGCAGATCGACATCATTGACAACACCACTGATTCATCCAGCACCAGCGCTAATCTTTTTAGCTGGGAGATCGAGCTGACCACTGGCGAAGTCAGCACCGTCACCGACGCCAACGGCGACTACTTCCTGCCCCTGGGGTCGGGCACACACACCATCACGATCGACCCGGGCTTTGGATTCGGCGTGACCGAACCGGTGGCGACGACCTACCCCGTGACTCTTGGCTTAGGTGACGTGCAGTTCGACAAAAATTTCGGGCTGGAAACCCTCGCGGATGTTGATGGCCGGGTGCTGGTGGATATCCTCCCGAGAATCGGCGACCTGATCGACAAGGTCATCAAGAAGATCAGCGACAGCACATTCGGCACCGGCCCGGTCACGCCTCTGGACTTCCTGATCGCGGCCCAGAAGATCCCGTTCGTAGACGCGAAGCTGGACGAATTGCTGGATTTCGGCGGCACGTTTGCAAGCATCGCCGACCGACTCTTTGACTTCGCAAAGCTCGAGGCTGAGGGCGATCCCATCGCCGCCGGTTCACTCACCGCCGACGCATCGATGCTGGTTAAAATCGACAACTTTGAGCCTGTGCTGGTCACGGTCCCAAGTGGAACCGCCGGCGGCCTGGCGAACCTGGTCACCGCTTTGAATACCGCATTTGCCAACGCGGGGATCGACCCGTTGGTCCAGGCCGTGGCTAACAGCGACAACACGCGGATCGTGGTCGAATCGGTCGTCCCGGGGATCGGGCGGACCCTTGCCGTCACCACGTTGTTCCTGAATCCGGGTGGCAACGCCGCGGCGTTTGGACAACTCAGTGGCGACCTCTCTTTCAATATCCACCGTGACCGCAGCGGTGTTACAGACACCAGCACAATCACCATCCTGGCGACGCCGCCTGTCTCGGGGTCGGACCCGTACACCCAGGACAACAGCTCGGTCGCCGACCTCGTCGAAGACATCAATGACGCGCTGGCGATCGCGGGTGTCTTCGATGTCCTCGCTCTGGTCGATCCCTCCGACGCCAACAAAGTGATATTCGCGGCGGCGGACTCGGTCGTAGATAGGATCGAGTTGGAAGCCGTCTCCGGCAGTCTCAGCGAACTTGGCTTCTCAACCAACGACGAGGTCCGCTCCAGCACCAACACTAATACCGCACAGACCGAGTTGGGTTTCTATAACCAGCAGGCGATTGGCACCCTGAAATTCAAGGGGTTCAGTGAGTTCGAGTCGGAACTGCAGGGCGTGCTGGACAGCCTGTTCACCCTCCCGCCGAGCCTGACACTCACCTACGACGCAGTCGACGACATCCTGTTTTTCACCATCGGGCTTGATGCGTCATTTACCAAGTCGATCGACCTGAATTTCAACGACGGCATCGACCTGGGTGTGTTTGGCACCCTGGAGGTGGCGGCCGACGCTGCGGCGAGCTTCGATGCGGGTGCTACATTGGATCTGCAAATCGGGGTCCATGTCGGTGATCTGATCAGCGGGTTCACCTTCGATTCGACGACCCTGTTAAGCACACTCAACGGCGGCAGCGGGACACCGATCGCCGTGGGTATCACTGGACCCAACCCGATCGCCGCCAACGGCCAACTCACCGGCGACGCGACCATCAGCCTCAGCCTTGATGGCGCGTCCGCGGTGGCCATCACCGTCCTGCAGACCGACACCGCATCCAACTTCGACGCGTTCGCCCTGGCGGCCGACATCAACAG
>JAJRRS010000184.1 GCA_024279275.1 Planctomycetota bacterium
GAGCAACCGCGTGCTCGAAGGCGAAGCCGACATCGACCATGCGTGCAAGGACAGTTGGAACCGGCTCACCCCCGAACGCCTGAAAACCATCACCGCCACCGACTGGCTTACGCACGAGTTTTAATCGGAATTGGTATTACACATCCCCCTCCCCCTCCCTCCCCACATCATCAATCAGCAATCACACTTCATACATCCCGCTACCCCGCCCCCAGCAGCATATTATCGATCAGCCGCACCGCTCCCACGCCCCCCGCCACCAGCGAGATCACGCCCCCCGTCAACCCCGGCTCAATACAACTCAATTCGCCAAGCGTCTTGGGATGCCGAATAGCCGCGTATCCGACCTCGACCTGATGCGACTGCATCACCGCACGCATCGCCTGCTCCACCGCCTGCGGGTCCGTCTCCCCATCCTCCTCGACCAGCCGCTTCGCCGCACACAACGCCTTGAATAACCCCAGCCCCCGCCGACGCTCCCCCTCATTAAGACGCCGGTTCCGACTCGACATCGCAAGCCCATCCGCCTCACGCACCGTCGGCACCTCAACCACCCGCACCGGCATCATCAGGTCCGACACCACCGCTTGCACCACACGCAGTTGCTGATAGTCCTTACGCCCAAACGAAACAATGTCTGGCCGTACAATATTCAACAATTTCACCACCACCCGGCAAACACCCTGAAAATGCCCCGGCCGATCCAGCCCCTCTAAACCCTCCGCAATCCCCGGCACATCAATCTCCACAACCGACCGCCCCGGCGGATACAACGCCTCCGCCTCAGGTGTAAAAACACAACCCGCCCCCGCAGCCGAACACTTCTGGATATCCATCTCCAGCACACGCGGGTACTGCTGATAATCTTCGCTCTGCGTGAACTGTGTCGGGTTCACAAAAATGCTGACCATCACATGATCCACCAACGCCCGGCACGCCCGGATGTGCTGCAGATGCCCTTCGTGCAACGCACCCATCGTCGGAATCAACGCCACCGTCCCCGCCAACCCCGCACGATAATCGCGCAACTCATCCAACCCGCTAATCACGACCGCCTGCGAGTCAGGCTCTGCATGGGCAGGGGGGGCCGGGAGATTCGGGGTATCCGGGGCATCCGGGGTGTCCGTGGGATCGATCGTCATGGGCAAAACCTAACAGCTAGACCGGTCTCATACCAATCCCGGAATTAACCCGTGCATCCAGGAATCACTCATTCTCAAACAGACCAAAGATACCCGTCCCAGTCAGGCTTGCCGTTTAGCGGCGGATCGCAGATCCGCGTGTTGGCCTCAACCCGGAAACGGGATCGTCTGCCCCGTCATCCGCCGGTAGATATCCAATACCCCATTGATCTGCTTGGGCGTCGAACGATGCTCGTTCACCCAACGTATCGCACGCCGCCCCATCTCAGCAACCGACCGCTTCTCCGTCACCAATCGCTCCAACTGCGCCGACCACTCCCCCGGCCCAGGCTGCCCTAGCACCACCGCCGTCTCCCCATCAATCAAATAATCCAAATACTCATCCTCCCTCGCGATCACCGGCAACCCCCGCGCCATCGCACGCAGCGTCAGGCTACGCGCCTTCCCCAACGCCTGCGGATGGATCAACGCATGTGCCCGCAACAGCATCTCACGATGCCCAAGCCGTCGCGGTGTCAGCGAGACATTCCCCATCAGCCCCATCGCGCTGGCGTTCTTCCATAGCTGGTGCTGGCCCTCGCCCTGACCATCGAAAAAAAACTGCGACATCGGCCAACGCTTCACGAACGACGCGATCCCATCAAGCAACGCCTCATAATCCGCGTCCCACACCCCGTTGCCGCTGACCACCGCACAAAACGCCTGCCCCTCACCCAGCTCAGGCGGCTCCGCATCATGCCGATGAACCCCCGTCGGGATACATTGAATCAACAAGTCCGAATCCACCGCTTCACGGATCGCCTCCGTGATCGGCTCAGTCGCACCCGATACCGCCACCCGTGACACATCCACTCGACCAAGCACCTTCCGCGCCAACGGGATATCCAGCATCGAGTTCGCGCTCAGCACGATCGGCACGTCCATCGCTTCCGCCAGCTTCAACCCCCCATGCCACAGCCGACCATCCACCGCGTGGATCAGGTCAACCCCCAGCCCATCCAACACACCATTAAGCTGCCCCACCCGGTAACGATTCAGCAACACCACAGACGTCTCACGCCACGTCACACATTCGCCAAACCCACTCAAATCCTCCGGCGACACATCCTCCGGCACAACCTGTGCCACACGCACCTGCTCATCAATCAAACCAACCACCAGGTGCTGAAACGACACCAACTCCTCATCCAGCCACGCCCGATTTGTCAGCAACGCCACATGCATCCACAAATCCTACGCGACCCGCCAACCCAGACCAAACACCGCCCCCGGATATCCCCATGCCCGGCCATGTCCGCCCCCCTCCCCCCGGAACGCCTCAAATCAAGCACTAAATCGTGGTTCATCATTGTGTTAGGTCCGTGTCCGTTTTGTGGGGTAGGACGTCCGCCCCGACGGAGCCTTTGGGGGTTCGTGGTCTGTGATGACATAATGCCTCTACCTATACGCGGCCGCGTCAGATTTGAGCGCACGGGAGTGAATGACCCCGAGCTATCACAGGCAATATGCAGACAGCCAGACGCGGAGGGGTTCACTGTGGAGGCGCAGACAAAGGAGGTTCAAACAGGGATGGATGTGGATAAAGGGGGATAGTTGAAAATGGCATGGTGTTGAGGACCCCCCCTACGAACACGGTATCGAACACCGTTTTTTATCCCCAGTCGCTGTCGATCAGTGGGTCCACCGCCGCCAGGGCGTGGAGTACGCAGCGCCGCAGCCTGGGCGGCTTGTAGTGAGGCCGATGACGGGTCCGGGCCTGTGACGGTGCCTCAAAAACGGTATCCGACACCGTTTCTTACCCTGCTTCGCCCCTGCCGGCTTGGGTCCAAGCCCCACACAAGAATCATATTGGGCTTGTACCTGTGTCTCCGAGTGGTAGAATTGAGAGGGCAGAGGCATGACGGAGTTTGATGAGTTATTGAGTCTCGTGGAAGGTGGAGAGAGACGGGCGAGGAGAAAGGGCCAAAGATGTTACGGTATTTCCGGACAGAGGCGTATGCGTCGGTGGTGTGTATGTGCTGCTTAACACTTGCCGCACACGCGACGGCTCAGCCATTCTCGACCATCATCAATGTCCCCCCAGACCCCGACCCCAGAACGATAGGGTCGAATACACAATTGAACCTGTTTGCGGGTGGCTTTATTGCCGAGCAGTTCGTAGCTGGAGACCCGGCTGGGACCAGCACCAATACCGAGGTCAACATAAGAGATGGGGAGTTGGGCAGCGATTCAAAGGCCTACAACAGCACGATCAACATCAGTGGTGGGATCGTAGGCAGGCGTTTGAGTGTATACGACAGCACTCTCAACATCAGTGGCGGTGAAATAGTTACCGATGCAAATACATTTGAAGACGCAGCGGTCATCGCCTATGACAGCAGAATTCATATCAGTGGCGGGATCGTAGGCACACAGTTGGTCGCCCATAACAGCATCCTGGACATTAGCGGCGGGGAATTAGGCTCCAGCGCCAGGGTCTTTGATGGTACTACGGTCAACATCAGCGGCGGGATTGTGAAGGATAACTTTCGCGCCTTTTCGGGTAGCACCGTCAACATCACAGGCGGAAGAGTCAACAGCCTCCGATCTTTCTCAGAGGCCAACATCAGCGGCAGCTCCTGGGTTCGAGGCGTCACCGCCAATGGTGGCAGCACGATCAATATCAATGGCGGAACCGTTGGGAACGACTTAAGCAGAACTAATAACATCCCTTCGATACTTGCCCAATGGAACAGCACGTTCAATATCAGCGGCGGAGACGTGGGCAGTAATTTTGATGTGGTGGCCGGCAGCACCATCAATCTCACCGGCACTTCATTTATTCTGGATGGGATTGACCTGACACACGGGCTTACAGTAGGCGAGATGATACCGATTACCGATCAGGATGTGGCCATTGAGGGCCTCCTGGCTGATGGCTCGCCCTTCAGCTTCTATATTGAAACGAACACAACCGTACTTCCCGATGCGATATGGACCGTGACCCTCGTCCCCGAACCCGGTACGCTATCACTGTTGTCACTGGGTTGCATATCGCTGATTCGCGACCGTCGTAGTTGAAGAGGTTGGCGTACCAGTCGCCCAGGGTGTTGGTCAGGGCACGGAAAAGGGGCTAAGTATGCCCTGTCGAAACCCTCGACAATGGGCGATCACACGGCGGCACAAAACCCTCGCCGGTGCCGAAAAACAATTGCCCGTTAGCAAACTCGTGTCGATCAGTTCAACAAATACCGAGGGCTTCGACAGGGCAGGCTAATTACATTTAATACAGAGTCGTCAGGTTCCACCTGCGGGCGCAGGTAAGTCTGGGACCGCATGCGGTGGTGGGGGGCATTGCGGGGTAGAATCATGCTGTGACACAGCGCGGGACCGACAACCAGACATGGACCACACGCCGACTGTTGGCATGGACCACCAAGCACCTGGGCCAAAAGGGTATCAACAGCCCAAGGCTATCCACCGAAATGCTCCTCTCTCACGTCCTGGGTGTTGACCGCCTCAAGCTCTACATGGACCCCGACCGCCCGGCGAGTGAACTGGAGCGTGCCACCTTCCGCGAGTTGGTCGAGCGTGCCGTCGCCCATGAGCCGGTGGATTACCTCGTCGGCAAAAGCCCGTTCTTTTCCATGATGCTCGACGTCAACCCCGACGTCCTGATCCCCAGGCCAAGCACCGAAACACTCATCGAGCACGTCATCCAACACGCCCGCCGAACCCCCGGCTTCCACAGCCCCCTGATCGCCGATGTCGGCACCGGTAGCGGCGCGATCGCGATTGCATTAGCCAAAAATATCCCACACAGCCGAGTCATCGCCACCGACATCAGTGAACCCGCCCTGGACACCGCCCGCCGCAACGCTGAAGCCCAAGGCGTCGCCGACCGCATCGAGTTCCGTCAAGGCGATCTGCTCGAACCCATCGCCCACGAACGTCTTCGCTACCTGGTGAGTAACCCTCCTTACATCAGCGATGCCGAATGGCGCGACGTTGAACCCAACGTCAAGGATCACGAACCCGAACTGGCATTACGGGGCGGCCCCGATGGCCTGCGCGACCTGCGCATCCTGATCGAAAAAGCCCGACCCCTGCTGGATAGCCCCGGCCAACTCGTCCTGGAAGCCGCCGCGTCACACAAACCACAACTCATCAAGCTCGCCCAGGCCGCCGGTGTATGGGCCAACCCCCACGTCCTCGCCGACCACGAACGCCTCCCACGAATCCTTGTCTGTGATGCCGGGTAAACGCAACACCCCCAGCCCAGAAAGGGCCGAGGTTCAATTATCAATTCAGTATTGATGACGTGGAAAGACCACTCTTACAGATACAATTCCCCGTTCCCCGTTCCCCGTTCCCCGTTCCCCGTTCCCCGTTCCCCGTTCCCCGTTCCCCGTTCCCCGTTCCCCGATCTACCGCATCACCTCACGCCGCCCCGCCTCAACGATCGTCTGATCCTGTGGCCGCTTGAAGTTACCCGGGCTTTTGTAATCCAGCATCAGCGTCCGTCGGACCAGCACCGACTCGCCGGTCAGCGGGTTCGCGATAGTTTGTGTTTCGCCGTTAAGCCCCGCGATGAACACGCTGAACGCATCCACATCCCCCTCGGAGGCCGGCCAGATCGCCACGCCTTCTCGTGCAAAGTCTTTGCCCTGAAGCAGCTTGCCCACCACCTGGATCGGGCTTAGTAATAGCGGGTTGCCCAGACGTTTCTGAATCGCTGGAAAAACCGTCGGCGGAACATGCTCGCCAGCGGTGATGATCTCGCCCAGATCATTCGCCACCGTGATCTCCGGGATGAACAGCAAGTCCTCGTCCGTCGGGTTCACGACCTTGTACGTCACATACCAGAACCAACGGATCGAGCCATCCACATCTTCGATCGAGATCGCATCAGGCTTCGTGACCTCCACCTCAAGCGACCAGGATGGACTCACAATCGCCGGCTCAGGATACGCCCACGCCGACTTGGGCGTCGACATCAGCCACCCGGCTCCAAGACAGACGCTGGCAATGAATACTAAGGCGGCAAGTCGTCGCATGAAAACCTCACGGATAAAAATGAAATCAAGTAACAAGCGTCTATCGCTGGCAATCCCGGCGATATCTGGGATGGCATCCGGGACACCCGGGGGGGGGAACGTCCGGGAAATATCCGGGGGCCGGGGGCATCGGCTTCCAACCGCCGAATCCTCATTGTACGATCAGGCTGTAACAATGGTCAATCCAACGCCCCCCGGATTTCCCGGATTCCCCCGGATTCCCCCGGATTCCCCCGGATTTCTCGGATTCCCCGGATCCCCACGGATCCCCCAGCCCCCCCGGTCCTTAACCCGACCCGGGCAACACCATGGCCCACATCAACACCCCCAAAATCGACCCGGCACAGGACGGCCCACCGCAGATACGCCAGCCAAGCCCCGCGGAGCAACGCACCGCACTCGCCGTCCTTTTGACCGGCCGACCCACCCCCGACGACCCGGCGGTGGATCATTTTATCCAATTCACCGAGCAACAGGGCATGAATCTGGATGGGTTATGGGCTTCATATGTCGGGCAAAATCCTGTGAATACAGCTCTTATAGTCCTGGCCTCGGGGCGGGCGGCCGTTGTTTTTATCTCACCCATCACGACCCGGCGACGTATCCACGATACCGCTGAGCTACTAAAAATAGCGATCCAAGCCCAACAACCTGATAAACTCGGCCTGATCCAATCGCTCCTGGACCCAACCCAACGCCACGAACGCGATGCCCTGACAGAAGCTGGCTTTATGCGCCTGGCCTCCCTGGTCTACATGCGCTGCAACTGCCCCCACCCGTCGGCCCTTCCGGCCAACACCGACACCGCACAGGACAATCCACAAGACCCGATCACGCTCGACGGACAGCCCTTAACCACCTTCACATGGCAGGAGGACCGCTTCCAGACCTTCGCCGACGCCATCTCCGCCAGTTACCAGGACACCCTGGATTGCCCGGGACTGGTCGGCCTGCGAAAAATCGAGGACATCATCGCCGGCCACAAAGCGGTAGGGCGGTTCGACCCGGATTTATGGTCAGCTTTTTATCTCAATGACCAACCCGTGGGTGCCATGCTGCTTAATCCATTAGCAGACCATCCCGAATTAGAGCTGGTCTACCTAGGCATCGCACCCGCTTTCCGAAACAAGGGACTCGCATCGTGCTTAATGCGCCGCGCAGTCTCACTCGCCACCACGCGCAAACTCACCGGCATCCACCTCGCCGTCGATGAACAGAACATACCTGCCATGAAGCTCTACAAAGGCCTTAACTTCCGCGCCACCGCGCGCAAGGTCGCAATGATTTACACCTTACCGAAATCCACCCTATAAAAACCCTTCTTTTTTGCGCCGTTTATCCACAGCTTGTCACGGTTGCGCATTAACGGTGGACAAAAATAATTTCACGTCTCTAACAGCTTGATAAACATCGCACTGAACGCACACAACATTTTTAACGCGACCATGCCGGTTGAACAACGACCCACTTCAACGTATCTTGGTACCCAACGGCAAAGGACTGTCGCACCGCAAACAAGCTACTCGACCTCGGCGATTCAGTGAGGGGAAGCCCGACGCCGAACGGGCCAATCGATCAGCGGACTCCGGACGGAACCACTTCAAGCGTCAGGGCAGCTTGCTGACCCTGTTACTCGTACTCTCGGCGGCGTTTTTTCTGCCGCCCCCGGCTCCGTAATAGGAGAGGTGATCGTGACCACGGCCACTTCCACAACCAATATCGGTACGCGCATCGCTAACCGCCTAGCCCAAATCCTGGGCAACAAGCGTTTCGCCATGTGGTTCGACCAGTCCGCACGTTTTGAGGTCGATCCCCATACACACGCGCTTAACGTCACCGTCGCCAACAAGTTCCTCGCCGACGGCATCACCCGGCAGTTCGCCCCACAGGTCTGCCAGGCAGCCAAAGAAGAACTCGGCCACGACGTTAGCCTCAACCTGTGCATCAAGGCCCCCGCACCCCGCACCCCACAAGCACCCGTGTCCTTAACCAAGGACCGCACCCAGGCCACGCTCACCCAATCCTCCCCACGCACACGCAACACCACCAATCGCTGGCGACACGCCTTAAACGAGTTCGTCGTCGGCGCAAGCAACGAGTTGGCCTTCGCCGCCGCCGTCCGCCTTGCCGAGCACGACCAGGACCCCGGCTCCCCACTATTCATC
>JAJRRS010000185.1 GCA_024279275.1 Planctomycetota bacterium
ATCGACATCCGATCGCGCGATCGCGTGGACCCATATCTCTTCGCCACTGCGTCCCAGGCACCAACCCCACCGCACCTGGTCGGCTCGGCCCGGAAGCATCGTCTCCACCTGCGCAGCGACGACTTTATCCAATAGCGCCTTATCTGCAGGCGGCACCACGATCCGGCGGTACATCCCCATAGGGCAGGCCAGCGCCACCCCGATCGGCAAGCCACGATCCTCGGGCTGTAACTTGGCAATCAACTGATCGACTTCGGCTCGATCATCTGCGTTACGAACACGCGCCAGGGTATGCTCACTCGCTGCACGGTAGCCGGCCCCGTCGCGTTCCAGCTTGACCAGATGCCAAGCGTCCGCCGAACCATACAGGCCAAGTGCCGCCTCACCGTGATTGCTCTGCCGTCGGGTCATTCGCTTTGCCACCAGTAAATAATGGATGGGGATTCACCTCCACGATCGATGACGGCGACAATGCTACGGCTCGTACCCGAGGGCGTGTAGCCGATGCTGCGAACCGTCATCACGTTCGAGCGGACCGTCATGTAATCCGCCGACTCGCGGAACTGATCGTTGCTCAGTGCGCCGCTGGTTATCAGGTCGCCCAACGACTTAAATGCCCCGGAGGTTGTACGGCGTTCAATGATCGCGGTGACGGCCGAGGCGTTGAGGCCCGGGATAGCCTCAAGCACCGATCGGCTGGCGGTGTTGATGTTAATGCGCCCCACAAGCCGATCGTCGTCTTCCAGTGTCAGGCTCTCGTAATTCTTGGCTAACCATTCGATGGTAATCTCGTTGGTCTTGTCTTCCTCCGCCTCGCCCTCGCCGCGCTCGCCGACCAGATCGAAGATCGAATTGATCTGCCCCGCACGCTGGACGATGCCATCGGCCAACGGCTGAGTAATATCGAGATTCGTGACCAGCGTAGACGCATCGGTGTTCTTGAGATTGATCCGATCTTCGCCGGAAAGATTAGTGTTCGCCTCATAAGAATAGACCGTCGCCTCACCGCCGATCCCACGGTCAAGCTCACCATCGGCGTTGTCTAAGGGCCAAGTCGTTTCACCATCGTCCTCGCCCCGATCAAGCACGCCGTCACGATCCGTATCTTCTGCAAAGAAGTTTTCCGACGTGATCCCTTTTATCAGCAGGGCCTCGCGCATCGTAAGCATCGGCCCGTTTCGGATCTCATAGGGCCTGTCGAGGCGTTGATAATAGCCACGCTCCGCGCCGCCGGGTTCCGCCTCCTCGTCCTTATCAACCCAGTCGATCAATGAATTAACGTGGGCGGGTTCAAGCTGTTCGACACGTGATAACAGCTTTCGATCGGACCGGTTCAGGTTGATCCGCGATGCCTCGTCGTCAAGCCCGAACCGTGGCGAGCCGGCGGGATCGCCTTGCTCCGGCGGGGCGACAACGCGAAACCCAAACCCGTCAGCCAACTCGAAGTCCTTAAATTCCAGCTCATCGCTGTACCAAAGATCAGCCGTGCCGTCGTAAGAATTCACATCCTCCGCAAGCACCGCCAAGGCTCGCTCGACACCGGCACGCGCCAGCCAATGGGCCTTGACCGCGTCGAGCTGACCCTGCGAACGTGATGATGTGAGTTGGACCTGGCGATTCAACCCTAAAAGCAACAGCCCAAGGATGAGTACCATCCATAACACACCGACAAGAATCACCCCACCGCATCGCTCATGGCTAACGGGTTGCGTGTGTGCCATCAGGCTCCCCCTTCGCCGGTACGGTTGTTGGGTAGCAACGGCAGCGCGACCATGCGGGTATACGAAAACATGACACCGGGCCGATCCTTATCGGCCAAGGCGATGGTCACGCGCACCGCCGCCGGGAGTCGCCTCATTGACTCGGGCCAGCGCGTGCGCCAGAGGACCCCATCGAAATACTCGAAGTTCAGCGAGACTAAACCGTTCGCGACGCGATCGACCACGCCGCCCTTGTCGTCTGGCACGTTCCACGTCGGGTCGGTCCGCTTGGTTAGCGCCATC
>JAJRRS010000014.1 GCA_024279275.1 Planctomycetota bacterium
CGGCTTCGCCGTCGCCCACTGGTGCGGCGACGAAGCAATCGCCGACCAGATCCAAAATGACCTCGGCGTCACCATCCGCTGCATCCCCCAACAAAACGCCGACCTCCCCGGCCTGGACGGCCCCGGCAAGTGCATCTTCACTGGCAAAGAAAGCAAGACCCGCGTACTCTGGGCGAAGTCGTATTGACCACCCCAACTCGGTAACGAGAATACCCCCTGCTGCTTGGTACAATCACGTGGTTAATTGAATCCACATCTCAAAATGGTAGGTCATATGAGCTTACGCAAGCGAAAATTTCGGCAACATCTCTACCTTGATGTAGAGGGACTAAATCGCCTCAACGCACAACTCGGAGATGTTTTGCCTCGGGAACACCGGAAAACATCCGAGACAAATTCTTCAACCGATTCAGAACGATCACACGGGTTTGCAGCAAATCTATTCCGTATAGGATTTACTGCTTCACGAAAGAAAGGGGACGCGAAAGCCTCGTCGGTCCAAGATCAATTTCTAATTGAACACCCTCCCGTGCATACTCTTGATGAGGTATTACACCGTCTTGATGCAGCCGGTGAAATGGAGAAGGATCTGAGGGTTGGCGATTTGGCATTGATGGCTCCAGATGTGTTGCCAGTGCTTTTTACCGGAGTCTTCCCGTTCACGGCTAGGCATGTAGCCACACCTGCCACCATCATCGATACCATAAACCAAAACCAAATGATTGACTTAGAACTCTATCAAGAAGGTCTTCGTGCCTCAGTTTGGCCTCACATCCGGATGGGCGCAAGTTTACGAAAGTTCGTCGATTACCGAAAGCATGGTTTGAGCGATGCCGAAGACGGAGGCATTTTTCTTCGACCCACCTCACATCTTGGGGTATTCCTTTCACCAGCAGCAAAGTCTTCCATCGAGTTAGGTGTGTTTGGTCATGTATCCAAAACTGCGGACGACCTATATATAAAGCCGTATGCGATCTGGTTGGATGCGATCTAGGACCTGTGAATATTGACCCACCACTTCGCGCAGCAACACATCAACCCCCCTCCGCCTTCTCCCCCTTGCGCATCAACCCATCTTCCATTTCATAAATCGTATCGAACACACTCAGCGAGCGGTGGTCGTGGGTGACGACGACGACGCCGGCGCCTTGTTCGTGGGCGACTCGGGCGAAGAGTTCCATGACCTGTTGGCCTCGGTGGCTGTCAAGCGCGGCGGTGGGCTCGTCGGCGAGGATGATGCTGGGCTTGTTGGCCAGTGCGCGGGCCACGGCGACGCGCTGCTGCTGCCCGCCGGAGAGTGCGGTGGGCAGGCCGTCGGCGCGGTCGGCTACGCCAAGATAATCCAGCAGTTCCATCGCCTGCTTGCGGGCCGATCGGGGAGTTGTGCCGTTGAGTTCCATCGCGATCTGCACGTTTTCGATTGCACTTAGGAACGGGATCAGGTTCGATTTTTGGAAGACAAAACCGATGTGTTTTCGGCGGAAGGTGCGGAGGTTGGTCTGCGACGCGGGGCCATCCATCACGAGTTGGCCATCGATCTTGACGCTGCCGGACGTCGGTGGATTGATCAAGCCGATCGCGGTGAGGAAGGTGGATTTACCGGAGCCGCTTGGACCTAAGAGCGCCGCAACCTCGCCACGGCGGACGGTCATGGTCGCGTCGTGCATAGCGATGACTTCGGTGTTGCCGCTGCCGTACACCTTGGTCAGGCTGTGAGTCTCGATGGCGAATCCGTCATGCATAACGTGATGATCCACGGCTTAGCCGATGGCCTCGTTGGGCGACACGCGAAGGGCTTTCCAAATCCCAAGCAAACTGGAAGCCACCGAAATAATCAAAACGATCCCCGCCAGTTGGATCAGGTCGGTGTTGACCAGAATGACCCGCCGGGGGAAGTTCGGGAATATTTTTTGCCCAAGGAAGTAGGCGATCACATACCCAAGCACGCCTAGGAACAGCGCCTGTTGCAAGATCAACCCGAGGATCACGGTGTTGGGCGCACCGATGAGTTTTAGCAGCGCGATCGAATGGATCTTGTCGAGCGTGAGTGTGTAGAGGATCAGGGCCATGACGATCGCGGCGACCCCGGTGAGCAGAACACGGATCAACCCGATCTGTCGGCGGGCACGATCGACGGTGCCCTTGATCAACAAATCTCTCTGCGATTGCTGCGAGAAGATCGAGACATCACCCCACCCCGCGATGATGTCCGACACCGCCTGAGCATCAGCACCCGGCGCAACACGGACCATCACCGCGCTGACCTGCGGCCGCGCCAGTGCCGGCAATTCATTGGCAGGTCGATCCGCAAAATCCAACATCGACGGCTGCTTTGCCACCAACTCGCTACGGACACCGCGTGCCGCACGGGCGGCGCGTTCCAGGCGCACAGCCTCGCCGGTGGTGTCGAATTGGATGGCTTGTGCATCGTCCACGGTCACAGCGATGATGCCGTCGCCTGATGAGCTGATCATATTCGCGGTGATGCCGACGACGGTGTAGGTATCTTTGCCGAGCTTGCATCGTTCGCCGAGATAAAGCCCGACGGACTTGTCCGCGATCATCTCGTAATGGTTTTGTCGAAGCGTTCGCCCGGCAACCAGTGGTAGCCAATCGCCTTTGTCGGTCGGCCAACTTAACCCCAACACGGACATCCGCAGCGACTTGCCCGCGTGTTCCCGCTGGATCGTGTGATAGACGAACTCCCGGGCAGTCGCGACACCGGGAACGGTCGAGGCCCGGTCTACAAGGTTTGTCGGGACACGAGAGACTTCCGCGAACGGCCCACGGGTGTCTCGCTGCACGATCCAGATGTCCGTGCCGATGCTGTTGATCAACAACGTGGCGTCGCCCTCGATGCCGCGATAGATCCCGCCCATCCCCATGACGATCATCAGCAGCATGCCGATGCCTACGGCTGTGAGTGCGAAGCGTCCGAAGCTGTGCCGGATATCTTTGTAGGCAAGGTTCATGGCGTGCTGACCCTTCGGCCATCACGCAGCGCCACCGCTTTAACAGGTTTGACGACAACATCCCCAGCCTCCAACCCATCAACAACCTCGACCAACTCCGCGCTGCGCAATCCAATCGTCACAACCCGCCACTTCGCTTTGCCATCGACATCAACAAATACACCCTGCTGACTATCCTGCATCTGAATCAACTCCGCGGGCAGCAGCGTCACGGAATCCTTACGGGCCGACTCGATATATACTTCCGCCCGCTGCCCGACGGCCCAGTTCTCGGGAAGATCAAGGATACGAACATCAACAATAAACTCGCGCGTCTCACGGTCGGCCTCCCGACCTAAACGCGCCACCTCGCCGGGATACGGATGCTCAACCTCAGAACGGAACACCACCCGCGCAGATTGACCGACCCGCAGACCCGACATCTGCGTCTCATCCACCCACGCACTGATCCATAATTCCTCGGTGGAAATCAGCGTAAGCATCGCACTGCCCGGCACCACAATATCCCCCGCCTCACGCAGCCGACGCACGATCAACCCGTCAAACGGTGCAACGATCTGCGTGTCGGCGAGCATCGCCTGGTGATACTCCAAATTCTTCTCAGCGGCGACAAGTTCGCTTTGCCCCTCAGACAAGGCCGCAGCCGAGCGTGATATACCCGCCTCGGCGATGGACAATGTTTCTGCGGCACGGTCGGCCTCGTCCTGCGTCGCGGCGTTGCCCGCAAAAAGTTTCTGCGTCTGGCGGTTGTCTCGTTTAGCCTGGGTGGCGACCGCATCGCTCCGGGCTGTGTCGGCATTAAGACGATCGATGGCGGACTTTGCGGTATCGAGTTGCGCCCGTGCGATGGCGACCTGCTGCTGAAGTTCGTCATCATCGAGCCGAACCAACACGTCGCCCCCCGTCACACGATCGCCCTGATCGACGAGGACTTCAAGGATACGCCCGGAGATCTTCGGACTGACCGTCACCGTGATGCGCGCCTCCAGCGTGCCGGTGCCCATCACCTCCGACACGATCGGCCCACGCTCGACCATGTGACTTGTGACGACGACCGGGGATAGCTTCACCCAATAGACGGCCACAGCAACCAACACAACAAAGATCGCCGGCTTCCACACGCGCCCAATCCATTGCCCGGTTTTCTTACGCTTTTCATTCATCGTTTTTCTCGGTGCGCCTATTGGCCATGAGTGGACCCACCACCCGACCGTCTGCCGCCTATCATAGGCATCGTACACGCAGATGGTGCGGGCACTGTGTAAATAGTGTTGTTAGGCGGTGCGAGATCGAATCGCATTGAGCGCATTTAACCGTAAGCCGCAGCCCCGGCGCGGCAGACGGCTTCGCTTGCGGCTACTCCGCAACCGGCCCATCGTCGTTGTCGTCACCGGCTTTGTCTACGGCGGTCATCGGCGGGGTGGTGCTGATCGAGCCGTTGACCCAGGCGTCGAGGGTGGCGAGTTGCGAGCCGACCTTGGGGTTGATGGCGGGCTTCAAGAGATTGCGAAGCTCACGGATAATGGTGGCGACCTCGTCCTTGCGGTTCTGACCGCGCAGGCGTTGGGCGGTCTGGATGAACTGGTCAACGATGCGATCATCCGTCGGCGAGACACCCGAACCCAAGGCGCGGCCGTTGGCGGGGCCTAGGATTTTGCGTGCGATGGCGAAGGCCTGATCGATCTGATCCACCTGGAGGCTGGCGCTGATCTGCCCTCTGCCCAGGCGGTCTTTTTGCGATCCCGAGAGGCTGTCATCCGACGCGGCGACGGCCTGGAAGTCCGCCAGAGACGCCGACGGATCGCCGGCACTTAGTCGCACCTCGCCACGGGAAAGCATAAGTTCTAATCGCTCGGCGGGACGTAGCGCGTCCTCCTGAGATCGATCGATCGCGGCGGATAAGATGTCCAACCGCAATTGAGCCGACTCACCGAGTTCGGATAAGTGCCGAGCCGCTGCGAGAACCGCATCCGCAGGGACACGCGACGCCATCGCAATCAGGGCGCGGCGCCAAGGCTCGAGGTTGCGCTCTCGCTGGGGGCGGTTGGTCGTGAGGATGTTCAAGGTGTAGGCCTGGTCGCCCCGGCTGATCGCAGCGGCCAACAGGATCGGTTGGATATCTGGATCGTTGACGCGGTCGGCCAACAGGTTCAACGGCCGATCCGAGTCCGCCCACGCCTGCGCTGCGGCGTGTTTGACCGAGGCGTCGGGGTGGTCCACCCACTGGGCGATGCGCTTCCAATCGTCTTTGTTACCGACCTTGCCCATCAACGTGATGACCTGCGGTGCGGGTGGTTGGCCGTCGTGGACGTACTTGCGTGCCAACTTCGCGGCGCGGTTGACCTGCGACTTCTTCATAAGCCCGGCATCGAACGCGGACGCCAGCGCTGCGGCGGCGTCTTTGCGCAAGGCCTCATCATTCAACATATCCGTCGACGGGTCCACCGCCAGACCTTGCGGCAGACGGGCCATCACCTGCAGGTAAGCACTGAGTACGGACGAAACCTGCTCACTTTCATCTCCGAGTTGCCCGGCAATCAACTCCGCTGCAATGTCGTCGGACAGGTCACGCAGGTGTTCCGCAGCCTCGGCGCGGATCGTCGGGACCGCGTCGGTAAGCCGACCACGCAACGCCTCACGCAAAGGCTCGTCAAAGGGCAGATCGTCCAGCAGGCGCTGCCGGGCCAGGTCCATCCCCAGTTGACGGATCGGCGCAAGCGGTTTGCTGAGCATGTAGACCAACACGTCCGGTCGACCCTGCGGCGAGTTCGCCTGGTAGAGCGCACGCTGTGATTCCAACAACATGTCTTCAAGCTCGTGATCGCGGGCGGGACGTCGGGCTTCGCGGCGCTCGAAATTTTCCAGCAGGTGCTGCGTCCACTCCTTGGCCCACAGGCCTTTGTTCTTCTTCCACCACGCATCCCACGCATGACGGTCTGCGCCGTATTGATCCAACGCGGTCAGTGTGCCCAGCGCCTTGAAAGACGCCTGCTGCACCTGCTCGGGTTGGCTGGCGTCGGTCAAATCCATAAGCAACCCGGCGGTCTGCGTCGTGCGGTCATAACCCAACGCCAGCACCGCGCCGCATCGGCGAGTTACCTGTGCGTTGCGATCGCGGGCGATCTTGCTGAGTTGCTTGATGAACTCGGACTGATCGAAGCGCCCAACTGCGGCGGCCAGGTCCGGTGCCATGCTCGCATCCACATGGCCAAGCAAACCAATCAAAGGCTGGGCCAACTGCTTGGGCGGATTATCCGGGAACGTCGCGACCGACTGGATCACCGCACGCCAACCCATCCGGCTCTGCTGATTCGTCAACGCCAACGACAGCGCACCGGTCGCTTCCTTGTCACGCATCTCAAGCAGCTCAGTGGCCGCCGCGGCACGCTCCGCCAGACCCAGCTCGTCTGACGTCAGCCGGCTCCACGCCTCGGTGATCGGCGAAGAGGTCGAGGACGACTGCGCCCATGCACGGGTCGGCAAAGCCACAGCGATCAATACGACCGCGGAAATCACGGCCAATAAAACCCGCCCCATCAAGACCCGGCCCAGTGCCCCCCCGCGCTTACTGGCCGTGCCGTGTTGCTCAAATTTCCGCATGGTGTGCCCGATCATAAACGGTTGCTATCTGGAATAAGACTATTGTATCGAAGGTCGCACAGGCTGTATGGCCGATAATCATAGGCCTGATCTCGCCCAAAAACCCCGTGCTTTTCAGTGAATATCAACACAGCACCTATCAATTTATGTATCGGCCGCAAGACCCCGCAAGCCGTACACTGCGCGGGCCTTGTATAAAATCCTGAAGCGGATACGGGTCGATCGCCTTGATCTCCAACCCTGACTTAGACGCCCAAACCACCCCGCCGGTTCACTCCCGGCCCCTCCCCGGTTCGACATCCCGCGCCGCTGGATTACCATGAAGTCCCGCCGTGCCCAAAAGGGCCAGGCCCATGACGACCGAAAACGACCGATAACAAGCACCGTGACACCCCATGATCGACCTGAAAGACCTGCGAGCCAACCCCGACAAATACCGCACCGGCCTGGCGAACAAGGGCTACCCGGCCGACCTGGCGGACCAGCTCCTGGCGGTGGATGCCGAGCTGCGCCCGTTGATTACCCAGCGCGAATTACTGGTCGCCGAGAAAAACCAGATCGGTAAACAGATCGGCCAACTCGCAGGCCGGCTCAAAAAGGCGGCGGATGCCGAACACGCCGCGCTCGAACAGGAGATGCAGAGCCTCAAGGCCCGGCCCGATGCGATCAAGGAAGAAGCCTCCGCGCTCACCGAGCAGGTGACGGCCTTGGAATCCGATCGTGACAAGCTCTGGCTGCGCATCCCCCAGCCGGCGGATGCGGATGTCCCGGTCGGCAAGAGTGCCGATGACAACGTGCAGCTAAGCACGTGGAACCCGGACTGGTTTGATGCCAGCAAGTCGTTCGTTGACAACAAAGGCTTCGCACCTAAAACACATATCGAGTTGGGGCAGGCGTTGGGGCTGTTCGATTTCGAGCGTGGCGTGAAGATCGCTGGCAGTCGCAGCTACGTCCTGACCGGCAACGGGATGCGGCTGCATCAGGCGGTGTTGCGGTTTGCGTTTGATTTTATGACTCAGGAGAACGGGTTTACGCCGTTGAGTGTGCCGGTGGTCGTGCGTGATGAGTGCATGGTCGGGACCGGGTTTTTCCCGGATGGCAAGGACCAGGCTTACGAGGTCAAAGAGACCGACCGCGGCGGCGGGTACGACCTGTACCTTACAGGGACCGGGGAAGTCGGGCTGATGGGCTATCACCAGGGCGAGATCCTTGATGCGGCGAGTTTGCCGCTGTGCTACACGACGGTCAGCACCTGCTTCCGCCGAGAGGCTGGGGCGGCGGGCAAGGATACGGCGGGGCTTTACCGGGTGCATCAGTTCGACAAGGTCGAGCAGGTCGTGATCTGTGAGGCCGACGAACAGGCGTCGCGCGACTGGCACAAGAAGATGATCGGGTTCGTCGAGAAACTACTGCAACGTCTTGAACTCCCCTACCGTTTGCTGCAGTGCTGCACGGGCGACCTGGGCACGAAGAACGCGGACATGATTGATGTGGAGTCATGGATGCCTGGGCGTGGCCCTGATGATGCGGATGGAAACCCGGTTGGGGAGTACGGCGAAACCCACTCCGCGAGTCGGCTGTACGACTACCAGTGTCGACGGCTGAACCTGCGTTACCGCGATCCAAAAACCAGGAAGCCGGTGTTCTGCCACAGCCTGAACAATACGGTTGCGGCAAGCCCGCGCATCCTGGTGCCGATCCTGGAGATGTACCAGAACGCGGATGGCACGGTGACGGTGCCGACCGTTCTTCGGCCCTACATGAACGGGCAGGAGCGGATCGGGCCGGTTTGATCCCAGACACCTTAATTATTATGGTCCTTCCGGGATTATCGTGGGCATAGGTCCAAACCGCCGCAGTGGAAGTAGATGGCGGTCTTGAAGTGTTCGCGGTTGCGGAAGCCGGCGGCGAGGCGTTTGATGGTCATGATCTTGCTGTTGAGGCCTTCGGC
>JAJRRS010000186.1 GCA_024279275.1 Planctomycetota bacterium
ACAATACTACAGGTCTTGAGCGTCTCGCTATTCGAGAAAACCCCGTTAATACAGGTGTTTTCACGCCCGGGCGGCATAACTCAAACCGACTCATTCGCTAACCAGTTGGTATTATTCGACTAACGTTGGGACAGTAGTGAGTTGATTTGTAGATTGACAAATATAAGCATTTATATGGCGAGCAGGGATAGACGCGGATGGAACTGGTTATATACACCGATGAGTCGGATAAGGATGGCAAATTTTACTCGAATTTTTATGGTGGCGTTCTGGTTCGATCGTGTGATCTGAGTGGTGTTATCGAACGGCTCAGTACCTGTAAAACAAATCAGAATTTATACAAAGAGATCAAATGGCAGAAGGTGACAGGCAACTATCTGAGCAAGTACATCGCCATGATGGATTCGCTTTTCGATGAAGTCGAAGCGGATCGCGCGAAGATACGGATTATGTTCACCAGCAATCAGTATGTTCCTCAAGGGTTATCCTCTCGTCATCGGCAAATCGGGTACCACTTGCTGTACTATCAATTTCTAAAGCACGCCTTTGGTTTACAGTACGCAACCGCGGATTGTCAGCGTCCTGTACGGGTCCGTATTAACTTGGACCAGATGCCAACCAATCGCGAGCAGACGGATCAATTCAAATCGTACTTGGTTGGACTCAACAATAATCCGCAAATACGGCAGGCAGGAATTCGTTTCGATCGCCAGCTTATCGCGGAAGTGTCGTCGCATGACCATGTGCTATTACAGTGTATTGATGTGGTTTTAGGTTCAATGTCTTTTCGTCTAAACGATAAGCACAAAAACAAGCCAGAGGGGCAGCGGACTCGGGGCAGCAGGACCATCGCCAAAGAAAAACTATACCGACATATTAATGGTAGGATTCGTCGTATATATCCGAATTTTAATGTCGGTATATCAACCGGTACTGGCGGAGATGATTCTAATCGCTGGCTTCACCCATATCGGCACTGGAGGCTGATCCCGAAGAATCACCAGCGCGATATGAGTCAGACAAAATCATAAAAAAACCCCGAGCTCACTATGCCTTGCGGCGTGCCCCAAGTGGAACTTGGGCCTTCGAGAGCGTCAGGGCTAATTCAAAGTATCGGCTGAGGGTAGGTGAAAGTCAAGGGATAATGTTAGCTAAAAAGGGATGAGGGACGCATCTGTAGTACATGAAGTCAGTTATAAATGAATTGTTGTGGTCATTAATCGCGATACCTGATGATGCACGTTGGCCGGGGCTGATCCTCCCAGATTCAGATAATTGGCCCCAACCCGCCCCTTTGCATCCCCAGCCACCCCGGATACAATGTCCGGCTCGGCCAAACGAATATAAGCAACCCCCGGAACCAGATCCATGCCCAAGATGAAGTCACATAAAGGTTTACTCAAGCGTGTGAAGATCACCGCTACAGGCAAGGTTATGTTCCGTAAGTCCGGGACCAGCCACCTCAACAGCGTATCTACCGGCAACGAGAGCCGACGGCTGCGGGGTAAGGGTGTGGCGAAGCGTGGCGATATGAAACGCCTCCAGGGCATGCTTCACCGCCCACTCAAGCCCGTAGACGCCAAGTAATAATTGATTAAAGGGCAAGGTCGCACCGGTTCATGTCTTACTAGACCCCGAACCCAAGACCTCAGACCCTATAACACTGCGAGTCGGGTCCTACAAGTGTTTGAGCGATCAGCCCAAACCCCCGCCGTCGCGTAAAGGAGAGTAGCGATGCCAAGAGCACGCAAAGGCGCGGCCCGCCGACAGGCCAAGGTCCGGTGGTTTAAGAAAGTTAAAGGCAACCGTGGTGCAAGACGCACGCAGTGGCGTCGCGTCAAGGAAGCCGTTGTCCGCGCAGGCGTCTACGCCTACAAGGACCGCCGACTGATCAAACGCGACTACCGGCAGTTGTGGATCACCCGCATCAGCGCCGCCGTCAAGATGCGCGACCTGAACTACAGCCGATTCGTTGCCGGGCTTAAGGCCGCGAACATCGACCTGAACCGTAAGATGCTCAGCGAGATCGCCATCGCCGACCCGGCGGCGTTCGACAAGATCGTCGAACAGGCCAAAGCGGGGCTTGAATCCTTGCAGTCTGCGGCCTGATCGCCGGGGCACGCCATACAGCGTAACTGACCCGGCCAGCGCATAACGCCTGGCCGGTTTTTTATTGAGTGAGACCGAACAGCAACCGCAACAGCAACCGGGAAGATGTGAAGAGTGCGAAGAAGACAAAGCATGTGAGCCGCAAATGAACGCGAATAAACGCAAATGGGTAGGAGAGATCAATCGCCACCTCCCCCGTCTTGATTAGCGTTCATTCGCGGCTAAACCTCTTGACCTTAGCGCCTTCGCGGTTGACCTGCATTGAATCAATTACAAGTGTTAGATGTGACGTAAAGATAGAAGAGACAAGATAGAGAAGAAACGGAGTAAAAGACATGACAAACGGAAACAACAACGACATACTCAATCGCGAAGCGGCACTTAGCCGGGAAACCTGGCGGCTCTTTCGCATATTTTCGGAGTTCGTCGATGGGTTCGAGGTGATGAGCGAGGTCGGCCCAGCCGTCACCGTGTTCGGCTCGGCACGCACTCAACCCGACGACCCCGTTTATCAGCAGGCTGTCGAGTGCGGCAAACTGCTGGTCAAGCACGACATGGCCGTCATCACAGGCGGCGGCCCGGGGATCATGGAAGCCGCCAACAAGGGCGCCTTCGAGGCCGGCGGCAAGAGCGTCGGGCTTAACATCGACCTCCCCATGGAGCAGGACCCAAACCCCTATCAGAACCACCAGCTCGACTTCCGCTACTTCTTTATCCGCAAAGTCATGTTCGTGAAGTACGCCTGCGGCTTCGTCTGCTTCCCCGGCGGGTTCGGCACGATGGATGAGTTCTTCGAGGCGATCACACTCATCCAGACCAACAAGATCGAGCCGTTCCCCGTGGTCCTGGTCGGACACGATTTCTGGGACGGCCTGGTCGATTGGATGCGCGGCACAATGGTCGAAAAATACAAAACTGTCAGCCCCCCCGACATGGACCTGTTCCACGTCACCGACAGCGTTGAGGAATCGGTCGAATACATCACCAGCCGGTTCGACATGGAATCCTGGAAACTCAAGACGATCCCCACCATCCCTCAGTCGATGGCTTCCCAGATAGCACAGGCCGCACGCGGACGCACGCCACGGACCCCGCCGTCGGAGTGATACCCATCACAACGGGCGAATAATTAAACCGCGCCCGCCCGGAATCACGCTTGCGGTTTAGCGGGCCTCGAAAAGCGTTAAATTCAACTCTCACCCAAACCCACGTTCATTGAACGTGGGTTTTTTCTATTAACGCGCACCCAAAATATTTACCACACGCAGCCCACCGCGCCCCCGATCATTTGTACGCTTGCACCACACGCGACCCGGGGTAGTAAAACGCCAGGATCGAGTATTCGTTGTAGCCCGACTTCGCAAGCCCCTGCGCCCCGAACTGGCACAGCCCCACGCCGTGTCCAAACCCTCGGCCGTTGTAGAACGTGACCGTCGATTGCCCGATCTTGATCTGAACGTGGCTACTATTAAGCGACTGACCCTTGGCAGGTTTGGCGATCCCGGGCGCGCTTGAGTTACAGGCAAAGCGGAACTGCTCAGGCCCAAGCGTATACGTCATCCCCGCGTGATCCGACACCGCGAACGCCGTGGGCCGACCCACCGTGTTCACTCTCGCCACACGGATATTTCGGATGCCCTTAAGCGCCTTGATCGGATGATCCTGCTTGCTGCCCCACGTCTTGATACGCAGCGCCAACGACGCCTTGGCCCGGGTCATCGGCCCCCAGCGGAACTTGTCGCTGTGCTGGCACCATCCGCCGTGGTCCCGCCCGCGCAACGGCCTTATATCTGGCAAACCCTTCAGCCAGGTGAACGCCGCCTTCGCGTCCTGCCCCGTGCCGCCGCAACTGCTCGAATAAAACGCCGGCACGACACGCCCGTTGTATTCAATGAACAACCCGCGCGTCTGGCTCGCCGCCGACAACGCTTTGGGATTCGTCGCACGTCCGCCGTAAGCCTGACTCGCGGTGGTCGATTCCAGGTCGTAGTGCTTGTCCGCATTCAGTGACGCCTCGAACACCGCATACGACCGCGCCGCCACCGCCGCCGCACGGAACGTCGCCGGCTCCCACGATCCATACAACTCGCGCTCGATCACGCCCGGCAGGTACGACTCCATCCTCACATGATTCACCACGTCCAGCCGACCGGTCGGTCGACCATTTTTATCTTTCACCGGGACCAGCACGATCGCGCCCGGGTAAGGCTTGCCATTGAAAATAATCGGCGTCCCACCGACCGGCATCAGCCGCATCGCAGGCAGCGCCCAGCGGATACTGCGCCGCTGCATATCGGTCACAAGGAACGACCCGTTGTAGTAAGTCACCGCAACAGCCCGACGGTACCGCCTGTCCGACCCCGCCCCCGGACTAGCCCCCGGATGCGCCCCCAGCCCCGCAGGCCCAACCAGCAGATCGCCGCTGCAAGAGATATCCGCCCGCGCCAATCCTTTGGCGATACGCACACGAAGCGTCGGCTCACTTTGGATCGAACTGATCGAAGGCAGCACCACCCGATGCTTCAGCCCCGCGATCTGTGTCGGCACCGCGCGGGTCCGTATGGGCTTGCGTGTCGCAGATACCGGTGTCGCTGGCGTGCAGCCCCCAGCCAGTAACACGCCGGAGACCATCACGCCGATCAATAAGAGCCAGACGCACACAGACCACCCCGGCAGGAACCGGTGTGTGTCGCGTGTCGCAGTGGTTTTTTCTATCTTGGCGTCGCGCCGGATCATCCTTGATCCTCTGCATGGTTTGGAAGTATGCCACAAGTATACACCACCGCCAGCTCCCCCGGATGCCCCCGGCTGTCCCCCGGCTGTCCCCCGGCTGTCCCCCGGGTATCCACCCAACGCCAGCCCTGAGTCCGCGAAGGGCTGGGTATCGTTTCCTCATGCGGACCCGACAGCGTGGGGGTATCATGTCTCCATGCAGGAGGTCGGGACACGTTACCGATGGAAACTCACCGGCCACGCGCCCCACGCCGAACAACTGGCCGGGGAACTGTCCCGGTCGCTTGGCGTGCCTCCCTTGGCTGCGAAGATTCTCGCACAACGCACCGTCACAGATGACCCACGCAACGACCCCAAGGCCGACCTGGATTCCGCCCAGCGTTTTCTTACGCCCAAGCTGTCTTACCTGCACGACCCCGCCCTGATGCCCGGCGCAACCCGCGCCGCCGAACGGTTGGCCCAAGCGGTGCGCGATCATCAACCGATCGTGATCTATGGCGACTACGACGTCGATGGTGTCACCGCCTCCGCCGTCCTCTGGCACACACTCACCCTCGCTGGCGCAGAGGTCCACACCTACATCCCACACCGCCTGGACGAAGGCTACGGCCTGAACCCCGAGGCCATCGCTTCATTCGCAAAAAACCACACGCCCAAACCCTTAATCATCTCCGTCGATTGCGGCATCACCGCGGTCGAATCGGCCAAGGTCGCCAAACAACTTGGCATCGACCTGATCATCACCGACCACCACCAATTCGACGCGGATGCACTCCCCGATGCGCACACCTTGGTCCATCCTTCAATACCAACCACTCACCACCCCGGGGGCCAATCTTCAACCCATCCGGGGGCACCGGGGGTACCGGGGGCATACCCCTGCCCGGACCTCTGCGGAGCGGGTGTTGCGTTCAAGGTTGCCTGGCAGTTCGCCCGTGAGTTCTGCGGGTCCGACCGGTTGCCGGATGACTACCGCAAGCTGATGGTTGAGATGCTTTCATTGGTGGCGTTGGGGACGGTCGCGGATGTGGTGCCGTTGAAGGATGAAAACCGTGTGCTGACCACATTCGGGCTTGGCCGGATCAAGCAGACGCCGTTTGTGGGGTTGGGTGCGTTGATCGATGCGTCGAAGCTGCGTGACGAGAAGATCGATGCGTACCATGTCGGGTTCGTCCTTGGTCCTCGGCTTAACGCCTGCGGTCGGATGGGCCACGCAAAAGACGCTTTGGAATTACTGACCACCGCGCAAGGCCCACGCGCCACCGAGTTGGCACGCTTCCTGACCACAGAGAACGACCGCCGACGCGCGACCGAACGCAAGATCACCGAGCAGGCCAAGAAGATGGTCATAGACCAGGGTTACGACGCCCCGGACCGCCGCGCGATCGTGGTCGGCTCCGAGGGCTGGCATCCCGGCGTGGTGGGGATCGTTGCAAGCCGACTGGTCGATACCTTCGCCCGGCCTGCGGTGGTGCTGGGTTACAAAGACGGCGTCGCGCAAGGCTCAGCCCGTAGCGTCGATGGCGTGTCCATCCACGACGCACTCTCCACCTGCGATGAACACCTGCAACGCTTCGGCGGCCACGCGATGGCGGCCGGCCTGACGCTCTCGACTGATAAGGTCGATGCCTTGCGCGACGCACTGATCGCTGAGGTCAACACGATGCTCGATGAAAACGAATTGATCCGGCAGGCACGGGTGGATGCCGAGGTTTCATTTTATGATTGCACGCTCGATACGTTTGACAGTCTAAGCAAGCTCGCGCCGTTTGGCCGGGGCAACCCCACACCCCGGCTGCTCCTGCGCGGGGCTGTGCTGGATCGCCCGTCACAACGCATGGGCACCTCCGGCCAGCACCTGTCACTTACCATCGCACACCGTGGCCGAACCCTCCGCGCGGTCGCCTTCGGCATGGGCGACCACGCTGGCGAACTCCCAGGCGGGGCCGCGGTCGATCTGCTATTTGAGCCTAAAGTCAACGCATGGAAAGGCGTGCGCAAACCGGAATTACACATACACGACTTCAAGATACTCTCAGCGGTGACACAATGAACAACTTCTTAGGCAAGGGCGATCAACTCGTGAGATTCCTCTTATTAACCTGCGGTTTGCTCACACTTACCGGCGGCGTCGCGTGCCTCTTGATGGGCAACACCCTCCTGGCCGTCGCCTGCTGCATCGTCAGCGCCTGGGCCATCGGCACCTACCTCGACACCATCTACGCCGGCTTGATTCAGTCATCACGACCACCATATCCAGCAGACAACGCCGAGCAGGAAAACGACACGCCCCCAGCTTGATGGATTATTTCGGGGCCAGTTTATAGATCTTGCCGCGCAACGAACAGATATAGATTTCGCCGTGTGTGTCTACGCCGAAGCTGGCGATCTCGGGGACTTTGTCGATCTGTTGGTGTTCGGTGACTTGTGTGCCGTCGTAGCGAAGTTGCCAGATGAGTCCGGTGACGTAATCGCCGTAGATGTAAGCGCCTTGAAGTTGCGGTAGGGCGTTGCCGTGGTAGACGTACCCGCCGGTGATGCTGGCGGCTTCGTTTCGTCCGTGCTCGACGATGGGGTCAATCATGTCGGGTGTTTTCGTGCCGCCGTTGTACGGGCTGAACCCTTCGCGCGGGTTCCAGCCGTAGTTCCCGCCAGCGGTGATGATGTCGATCTCTTCCTTGGCGTTCTGTCCGACATCACCCGCCCAGAGCGTGCCGGTTTCTGAATCGAAGCTGAACCGCCAGACGTTCCGCAGGCCGTAGGCGTAGATCTCCGGGCGTGCATTTTGCGTGTGTATAAACGGGTTGTCTGCGGGGATGCCGTAGGGCTTGCCGTCTTGCGGGTGATCGACATCAATGCGCAACATCGCAGCGAGCAGGGTGGAGAGGTTCTGCCCGTTTTCATGTGGATCGCCGCCCGCGCCGCCGTCGCCGAGCGTGATGTAAAGAAACCCGTCCGGCCCAAAATGAATATCCCCGCCGTTGTGGTTGCCAAACGGTTGCTCGACTTCGAGGATGACCTGTTCGCTGTCAGGTCGGATTACGTTGGCATCAGGATCCATCGTCCAGCGTGACAGAACGTTGCGCCGGGGTTCGCTGGCCGAGTAATGCAGGAAGACGTATCGGTTGTTCGCAAAGTCCGGATGGAACGCCAGCCCAAGCAGCCCCTCCTCGTTGCCCTTACGCCGGACCTTGCCCCCACTGATATCCAACGCGACGTGGACATCCGCACCCGTGACCTCCGGCCGATTCTCAAACCACAACACCCGCCCGGCCTGCTCGATAACGAACAGCCGATCGGTCCCGTCCGGCGCAGCGGTAATCAGCACGGGGCGCTCGAAACTGAGGTTCTTAAACGCCACCGAAAACCCGTAGCCCTCAGCATAAATGGCCGAACACGCGCTAAGCAGCGAGCACACAAGGATGGTTGTGATGGTTTTCATCGCCGCATTGTAGCGGGGTGGAGATTGATTGACGATGCAGACAAAGCAGATGACAGGACAGGGCGGGACAGCGAAAGACATCGCAGCGCCGGAACCCGCCCCTTCGTCGGCGGCCTCCTCAGGGACGGCGTTGGGGGGAAGCTCAAGGGACGTTATAAAGGGGTCATAATCTGATCCCCCAACGCCGTCCCTGAGTCCGCGAAGGGGCGGGTTCTTTCGTTTATTCAATCACCCATCCCTGAACGACCACACCCACGCGCCTTCGCGCTGGTGACGCAAGATGTAATGATACGTCTTGGTTTGATGCGCCTGGTCGCGGATCGGGATCGGGTCGCATCCCCTGGCCCATATTTCCCCCGGCTGATCAGCACTGATTTTGTGTGACGCGGCCTGTTTCCATGTGCCGACGAGTTCTTTTACTTTGGCCCGGTCGTCAGGAAGTTCAATCAGAATATGGGCGTGGTTGGACCCGACACAGATCGCGATGACGGGATGCGTTTGTGCCTGGATTTTTCCGAGCAGCGCCCGGCCGACAGCCGACCTCAATGATGTACTGAGCGTGACAGCCGGGCTGCTGATCTTTCTTGAATGGTCATGCAGCCCCGCGTGTTCACCGGTCGGCGGCGGGTGTTTGTAGTCGCCGCTGCTATGGATTTGATGGTTGCGTGCGCGAAACCCACGCGGGTCGCCGGGGAGCCAGGTGCCGCGGGTGTTGAGGATGAGGTGGTACCAGCGCTTTCCCGGGGTGGGCATGGGGGTATGGTAGCTGTGTGTAGACGCAAGTGGTAGCGCAAGACCACCCGCCCCTTCGTCGGCGGCCTCCTCAGGAACGGCGTTGGGTGGAGGGCATTGTTAAAAGTGGCGTTGACAGGGTAATTTAGCTACCCCCAACGCCGTCTCTGAGTTCTTGTCCCCCCCCCAACGCCGTCCCTGAGTCCGCGAAGGGGCGGGTATCCCCCCCCGGGTATCCCCCCGAGCAACATTCCCGGTATCCGTTACCACACCAATTTTTCCCGCACGATCGCATTACTTCTTCGCCGGCCCCAGCACCATCTCGTCCACGGTTTTACCTGCAGGGAGCATCGGGTACACGTGCTCGTGCTTCTCGACCACGGCTTCGAGGATCGCCGGGCCGTCGTGGTCCAGGAACTCCTTCATCTTCGCTGGGAGGTCCGCGAGCTTGGTGACGCGCACCGCTTTGCAGTGCATCGCTTCAAGCAGCTTGCAGAAGTCGGGGTTGTGCATCTCGGTGTGGCTGTAGCGTTCGTCATAGAAGAGGTCTTGCCACTGCTTGACCATGCCCTGGAAGTCGTTGTTGAGGATGATCGTCTTGGCGGCGATGTTGTATTGTGCTGCGGTGATCATCTCCATGGCGGTCATGCAGAACGAGCCGTCGCCGTCGATGTTGATGACGGGCTTGTCGGGGCACGCGAGTTTGGCGCCGATGGATGCGGGCACGCCAAAGCCCATCGTCCCCAGCCCGCCGGAGGTGACCCACTGGCGGGGGGTTGAGAACTTGTGGAACTGCGCCGCCCACATCTGATGCTGGCCCACGCCGGTGGTGATGATCGCGTTATCGCTGAGCTGTTTACTCATCTCTTCGACCACAGCCTGAGGCTTGAGGTGGAACTCGCGCTCATCGTGGTCGTAGGCGAACGGGTGATCCTTCTTCCACTTCGCCAGGGTCTTAAGCCAGTCGCCGCGGTCGATATCTTTTAAGAGTGGCAGCAGCAGGTCGAGGTTTTTCTTGGCATCGCCCTCGACGCCGATGGTTACGGGGACGGCCTTGTTGATATTTTCCGGCGCGATGTCGAAGTGGATAAGCCCGCCTCGTCCCTCGGCCTCGGCGGCCCGTGCGCTTGCCGCAAACGCTGAGATTTTCCCGGTCACCCGGTCGTCAAAACGCGCACCCACCGCGATGATGCAGTCGGCGTCGCGCATCGCCCAGTTGGCGTACGCCGAGCCGTGCATCCCCAGCATGTCCAGCGACAACGGCGAATGCTCATCGAACGCGCCCAGCCCCATCAACGTCGTCGTCACGGGGATGTTCGCTTTTTCAGCACACTGACGCAGCACCTCGGTCGCACCGGAGAGGATCGTGCCCTGGCCGACGTAGAAGAGCGGTTTCTTCGCACCGTTGATCATCTCAGCGACGCGCTCGATCTCGCTTGAAGTGCCCAACTCGCGGATGTGATACCCCGGGAGGTTGGGCTGGTCGCAGACGGCTTCGTTGAGCACGCTGGCGGTCATGTCCTTAGGCATGTCCACGAACACCGGTCCGGGCCTGCCGCTGGTGGCGATGTAGAAGGCGGTGTTAATCGCACGGGGCAGGTCACGCACATGTTTGACCAGCACGTTCCATTTTGTGCAAGGCCGACTGATCCCGGTCATGTCCGCTTCCTGGAAAGCATCGGAACCGATCGCGCCGGTGGCGACCTGGCCGGCGAACACGATGATCGGCGTGCCGTCCATCAGGGCATCCTGCATCGGGGTCACGGTGTTGGTCGCGCCCGGCCCGGAAGTCACCAGCACGACGCCGACCTTCCCGGACGCCCGTGCGTAACCCTCAGCCATGTGGCCGGCACCTTGCTCGTGGCGAGTCAGGATGAACTTGAAGTGTTCTGATTCATGGATCGCATCGAACACCGGCAGGATCGCACCGCCGGGATACCCAAAGACGATCTCCACGTCGTGCTCGCGCATCATTTCGTGGTAGATTTGGGCACCGGTCATGCCGATGTATTTGTCGGTCGTTTCGCCTTGGCCTGTGGTGGGGAGGGCTTGGGCGTTAAGGTTCGGCTTGCTCTGACGCATGGGGGTAATCCGATCGTATCTGGTGACAACCCGACCGAGTCGCGGCGGGTCGTGGTGTTTGTAAATAAGTCAGTCGTCTTAGGTGACGGGTTTGATTGGGCTGGCTACCGGGTGTCTGGGGTGTTATCCGGGGGGCGCCGTGCGGGTCTCCCGCTCAGCTAACAACGACCTTGACAACCGCGACCTGCGCCCGGACAGGGCACAGGGTCATGGCGAGGAACGCCAGCAGCAGCAGGGTGATTGCGTAAGACAACATAGCCCACAAGTATACCATTGCAGGGCCGGTTGGGTCAAGGATTTAGGGGTCGATTTTCCCCCGGTTATCAGCCGGATACCCGGTTTGGATAGATTCAGCCCTGATTACGGCTGATCGCGTCGAAAGCCTTCTCCACAGCGTCGTAGGAATCGCCCACCAGATAGTAGACCATGTCCGCCTGGCGCCAGACAAGCATCGGGAAGTTCTCGGTCGGGTCAGCCGCCTTGTAGAGCTTGTCAGGCTCGATCCCGGAGCCTTGCTCGAAGGGTCGCATCCACAGGCTAAGCGTGTCGGTCTGCCCGGTGGAGGCCTGGGACTTATAGACCACATGGACCGAGCCTTTGCCCGGGAGGATGCACAGCCCCGCCATGTCGAATTTATAGCCTAGCGATGAGAGATTCAGCATCTCCTCATCGATCGGCTGATCGAAATACTCGCTAAGTGCACCGGGTAAGGCGGACAGATTCTGGGGGAACTTGTCGGTCCCCATCATCGGGGAGATGTTTCGGCCACACTTAAAATGCCGATCGCCGAACTGATCGACCAGCGAGGCGTTGAGAACTTGGGCGGAGGTAATCAGCCGATCATTGCCGGTGCTACCTGCCTGATTCAAGGCGACCATCGCACCAATAAACAACACCGCCGCCACAGCGGCCGGCATCCAACGCCCGATCACCGCCAGCACCGGCGAGCCGGTTGCTGGAACCGGGGGGGCTGAGGGTTTGGGCGCAGTGACACGCCTGGCCTGCTCGCTCTGAGCCGGCTGGGCCTGGGCCATCTGCATGATCTTGTCACGCAATTCGGCAGGTGCCTTCATCGACGGGTCGTTCATCGCCTTGGCAACTGCCCCCCGCAGCTTCTGATGCTCAGCGACCCGCTGGGCGACAGACGGATCCCGGGCAACCCGCTTGAGCATCTCCAGGTTCTGCGTGCCGTCAAGCTCCCCGTCGGCAAAGGCCGCGAGTGTCTGGTCAGGGTCGTTCAGAGGTTGGTCAGTCGTCATGATGTGTCGCCGAAATAGAGTCTTCCCCGGGTATAGAACCGCTTGGTCCTGCTATTTCTTCCCAGAAATCTCTTATTTTTTACATATCTCAAACTTGTTAATTTAGACGGTCTGGGGCCTCATGACGGTGGTTTTATCGGAGGCAAGCACTGCGTGCTTGGATACCGGCCTTGTTGAATATTTCAGGCCTCAGCCTCCTCGGTGGCGATCCCGTGCTCGGCAGCCAACCCGCTTAGCGACTTTGTCAGGATCCCCCGTGCCCGGTACAGCCGACTCATCACCGTCCCCAAAGGCACCTCCAGCACCTCCGCGACCTCCCGGTATTTCAATCCCTCGACCGCCCACAGCAGCAGCACCTCCCGGTAATGCTCCGGCAGATCCTCGATCGCCTTCTTGAGCCGATCATCGACCTGTTCCCAATCCAGGTGTGACAAGTCCCACGCCGGGTTCGCTTCGCTGGGGTCGCCGCCCTTGCCCGGCTGATAAGACAGGTCTTCGGACAGCACCGGCTCACGCTTCTTCTTGCCGACCCGGGTGTAGAAGTTGTTGTGCAAAATCTTAAAAAGCCAAGGCCGAACCCCCGCCTCGCGCAGCTCAAAACGTGCCTCAGCCTTAAACGCCTTGAGGAACGTCTCCTGGACAAGGTCCGACGCGTCCTCGGGGTTCCGCGCCAGGTGCATCGCCATGCGGTACACCGAGTCCAGTTCCCCCATCGCTAATTCACGGAACGCCTGGCTTTCCAAACCCAACCCTTCACAGAATCCTGATGCCTCCGACCCAAACAACCATTGTACGTCAGGAGAGCATGACCGTGTGTTTCCCCCCGCACCTCTCCCCCAACGCCGCCCCTGAGTCCGCGAAGCGGCGGGTATCCAGACTCCAACCCAAACCAGTACTTGTTTTTCCAGGGCTGTCAGGATTGTGCAAATCACCCCGGCGGAGGCCGCTTCAGCAGCCGTCCCTAACTCCCCAACTCCCCATCCCTCATACCCCTAAGGCCACCTCTAATACCAATTCCGATTAAAACTCGTGCGTAAGCCAGTCGGTGGCGGTGATGGTTTTCAGGCGTTCGGGGGTGAGCCGGTTCCAACTGTCCTTGCACGCATGGTCGATGTCGGCTTCGCCTTCGAGCACGCGGTTGCTC
>JAJRRS010000187.1 GCA_024279275.1 Planctomycetota bacterium
CACCGGGACCAGGGGATGCAGACGTTCACGGACAGCCTGGTGGACTTGGTAGACAAGCAATATATCCACCCGAAGGTGGCGATGGAGGTGGCGAACTCGCCGGACGAGATCAAGATGCGCCTGCGTGGGATCTCGGTCTGACCGCGTTTCGTGGAAAATCCGAGGAATCCGGGGAAATCCGGGGGAATCCGGGGAAGTTCGGGGGAGTTCCAGGGGGTGGGTTTAACGCCGGGGACGTATGGGGTTATGATTGCCCCCGGAATAGCCCCCCGGATATAGCCCCCAGCATTAGAGTCTCCGGATAGCCCTCCCGGATAACGAATGCCGCGACCGCCCGGCGGGTTGCCCCGGCGGGTGCGTGAGGCAGGCCAAGGCACACGCTTGATGGACCGACCGACCCGGGCGAACCGCCCCGACCAGTGAACCTAAACCATGACATACGCGATCGCCACGGCCGAACCCGTCTTCTTGATGAGCTTGTTCAAGCCGATCTTGTTTCTCGCGTTGGCGACGGGTTGGGGCTGGGTGGTCAGCAACCTTGATAGTGATGCGGGGAGATTTTTTCTCAAGCGTCGGCTGTGGAACCTGGGGCACTTCGCAAGCGCGGGGTTGGCGTTTGGGTTGTTGCTGTTGATCCCGTATTTTTTCGTCGGGCTGATCCTGGCGTTGATGATTTTGGTCGGGGTATCCGGCGGGTACGTTTATTACCGTAACAACGAGGTGCCTGCCGCTGCGAAGTGGGAGGTGTCGTTGCAGTTTGTGCGTGACCACATGATGGCGCGTGGTGCGAAGTCGGCGGTGAATCGGGCGTCGGTGATCTTGATGAAGAAGGATGAGACCCGCCTGCCGGTCCCAAGCCGGGACGACCCCAACGTCGAGGCCCACACATTATTTGAGAACCTGCTGGACTTCGCGTTGCCTCGTAACTCGGATCGGATCGACATCCTGGTGGAGGCATCCAAGGCCACGATCGTGGTGCGGATCGACGGGGTTTCGTACCCCCAGCCGCAGGTCGAGCCGACGCTGGCGATGCGTCTGGTTGAGTACCTTAAGACGGCGGCGGGCCTGGACCTGACGGAGCGCCGCAAGAAACTCAACGGGCTGATCAAGGTTGATGGCGGGGAGCTTGGCAGGCACACGCTGGACCTGACGACGTCAGGCTCGACGCGCGGCCTGAGCCTGAGTGTGAGTATTGACCCGGACATGCGGACGCAGATGCCGATCGAGCAGTTGGGCCTTTTGGAACCGCAGCAGAAGCAGGTTCGTGAGTTGTTGGGGTCGGTCGGCGGGGTTGTGCTGGTTTCGGCACCCGCGGCGCATGGGACCACGACCACGCTCTACAGCATCCTAAGCGAGCACGACCCGTACACCAGTAGCGTGGTCACGCTGGAAGAGAAGATCACGTGGGAGTTGGAAGGCGTGCATCACAACCTGATGCCCCTATCGACTCCGCCAGAGAAGTTTAATGAGAAGCTGCTGGGTGTTTTCCGTGCCGACCCGCAGGTGTTGTACCTGACGCGGTTCGCGGACTCGAAGACTCCGGCCCATATCGCGCGGGGTTCCGAGGAGAGCCGGGTGTACATGCCGTTGGAGGCGGATGATACGTTTGGTGCGTTGCGTGCGTGGGTCAAGGCGGTGGGCGACCGTAAGCTGGCGGCGAAGTCGATCACAGCGGTGATCGCGCAGCGGCTGGTTCGCCGATTGTGTCACACCTGCCGCACGCCGTTCGTGCCCGATCCTGCTGCGTTGAAGAAGTTTAATCTGCCGGGGAAGGTCGAGCAGCTCTACCACGCTTCGGGGAAGGTGATGGTTAAGGATAAGGCCCAGGCATGCCCCGATTGCATGGGCATTGGCTACCGTGGGCGGACCGCTGTGTACGAGGTGATGATTCTGGACGACAAGGCACGCAAGTATGTTGCCACCGGGGAAGATGACAAGCTGCGTGCTCACCTGCGGCGTCAGCGCATGCTCTGGCTGCAGGAGGCGGCGTTGGCGAAGGTTGTCGCGGGCGTGACTGATATTAAGGAAGTCACCCGTGCGATGGCGTCGAAGCGATCCAGCAGGCGGGCCAAACCGCAGAGCAAGAGCGGCGAACAAAACAAAGCCAAAGGCGGTACGGATAAGCCCGCAACCGCTTAGTTAAATGGAACACCCAAGATGCCCGTGACCAATATTGTAATCGTCCTGTTCGTGCTGGGCATGGCCTATTTCGGGTCGGTGTACGGCCTGTTTTCGGCGTTCATGCACCTGATGGTAGTGATCGCGGTGGGGGCGATTTCTTTTGCGGTCTGGGAACCGCTGACACTGGGCCTGCTGATGAAGTACGTCCCGCCGATGGCGTGGGCGCTGGGATTGATCTTGCCGTTTGGTGTTTTGCTGTTGGTATTCCGCATGGTGGTGGACAAGATGGTGCCCCGCGATGCGCAGTTCATGCCGATGGTAAGCACGCTGCTGGGTGCGGCCTGTGGCGCGGTCAGCGGGATCCTGACCGCGGGCGTTGTGGTGATCGCGCTGGGGTTCATGCCATTCGGCGCGGACATGGGCGGGTTTCAGCCGTACTCGGTTGGGGCTGGGGGCGTGGTTCAGCCGACTGGTGGCAAGCTGTGGATCCCGGTGCATCGGATCGCGTCGAACTTCTTCACCGGGCTATCTGCCGGGGCTTTTTCAACCAGCACGCCGATGGCCGAGTACATGCCTGACCTGGATGTGCAGATGTCACTGCTGCGTGCCCGTCCGGACAACGTCTCGATCGTCGCCAGCCCCGACGCGGTTGACGTGACCGGGGCGTACATCGTAGATGCTGACGCATTGACCGACGCCAGCCCCGCGCTCGGTGCGGCGCTGGGACCGAACTTCACCCGGCCGGGCTACAAGCTGATTATGGTTGACACCGCATGGACGAAAGTGGAAGGCACGGTCGATGGCGACCGCAAACTACGCGTACCCGCGTCGCATGTCAGGCTGGTGACAAAGTCCAATGCTGCAGATGACCAGAGCACAGAAATGCTCGGCCCCGCAGGGTTCACCGTGTCCAAGGGGGGCGTTAAGGAATTTTATCCATTCGACTCCGGCGGGGTGCAGGCGGATTCCCCGGCCCCGGCCAATTTTTCCTGGGTCTTCCTGGTGCCGGAGGATAAGACGCCACGGTTCCTGATGGTCCGCAAGCTCAGGCTGGAACTTCCCGAACAGGATGACATCATCACCACCCCGGCGGAAGTCCTGGCTGCTTTAGGTGCCCCGCCTGTGCCGCAAGCCGAAGGCGATGATGCGACTGCTGATGCAGCGGGGGGTGGTGGCCCCGGGGGAGCCACCGGCGTGGACGAGAACACAGGCATCGACGCTGGGACCTATGCTATAGACGTGGAGATTTCCACCCGGCTGCCCCAGACCATCAGCAAAAACGCGAGCACCGGCCTGTCCTTTACGACTGTCAAGGATAAGGCCTTCGTCGATGATGGCAGCACCGGCCAGTCCCGCAAGACCGCCGGTAACATCGGGTCACGCAGCAGGGTTTCTGCGTTTCACGTCCCTTCGCACGAGGCGATGGTCCGGGTCCGTATCGACTTCGACAAGGGCAACTCGATCTACGCCGGTGGGATGTCCAGCGCCGCCGCACTGAACGAAATTTTTCTCAAGGACATCGATGGCAACCGGATATATGTATCCGCGTGGGTCTGGAAGAAAGAAGACAAGAGCCAGGATATTCACTACGACGCCTTCCAAACCCTGAGAAACGCTAAGCAGTTGCCGATCACCCGGATGAATAAGGGCGACGAGTTTTACCTGTACTTCAACGTGACCCGGCCCGCCGTGCTGGTCAGCTACAACATTGGCGGGGAAGCCGAGCAACGCTTCGAGCCGCCGTTGAAGGTGCCGTTGAAGGGGCCGTGATCCGGATCTTGTTGCATGTCATCGAAATACCACGAGGCCCACGTTTTTTAAGGCGTGGGCTTTTTTACTTAACGGGTTGGTGGGCGGAGCGGAAGAGTTGGTCACGAAAAGGCACAAAACAAAACCGCACATATTCGCCCCTCCCCATAGGCCGTAGAACAATACATATTTATCCGCTGCATCTTTTTTGTGTCTTTTGTGCCTTTTCGTGGCTATTACTGTCTGATCAGTCGTTATTAGTTTTGTAGTCACCTCCGGTCCCGATCCCCATTAAACTACCCGCATGGATTTGGCTGGCCAACGAGTGACGGTGATGGGCCTGGGCCGCTTCGGCGGCGGGGTCGGGGTGGCGCGGTATCTCATTAAACAGGGGGCGGACGTCCTTGTGACCGATCTGCTTTCTGAGGATGAGTTGGCGGACAGTCTTGCCAAGCTCGCCGGCCTGCCGATCGAGTACCGCCTGGGTGAACACAATGTCAGCGATTTTACGACCTGCGATCTGGTGGTCGCCAACCCGGCAGTTAAGCCCGACAACCGTTTCCTGCGGGCCGCGCAGGCGGCGGGTGTCCCCATCACCAGCGAGATCCGCCTGCTCGTCGCTGCGCTGCCCAACCGCCTGCGCACCATCGGCGTCACCGGCACCGCGGGGAAGTCCACCGTCACCGCGATGATCGGGCATATCTTGGGAAAAGCAGGGAAGCAGGAAAGCAGGAAAGCAGGACGGCCTCAACAGCGGCCCCCGCTAAATAAGAACAGTAGGAATGTCTGGGTCGGCGGGAACCTTGGCGGGTCGTTGCTGGATCACCTTGACGAGATAGGTGAAAACGACTGGGTCGTGTTGGAGTTGTCGAGTTTTATGCTGCATGGTCTGCGCGAAGATAAGTGGTCGCCGCATCTCGTGGTGGTGACAAATATCACGCCGAACCATTTGGACTGGCACGGATCATTTGAAGACTACATCGCGGACAAACGATCTATTATCGAGTTTCAAAATGAAGACGACCACAATGTCTTGACCTCCGACGCCCGTGCGGTTCTTGGGATTAACGAGTCAGAAAGCAGCATCACCGCCAAGACCTCGCCCGTTGCCCCTTTGGCAATCCCCGGCGAGCATAACCAGATCAACGCCAGGTGTGCCGCATTGGCTTGTGTCCAAGTCAGCGAATACAAATTGGGCTTGCAATACCTCGCCGACTTCCCCGGCCTGCCACACCGTTTGCAGTTTGTGTTAGAGCACAACGGTGTGCGTTTCTTCAACGACTCGAAATGTACGACCCCCCAGGCCGCCGAGTTAGCGATTAAGAGTTTTGATCCCGGGGCGGTCCACATCATCCTCGGGGGTTACGACAAGGGCAGCGATCTTAAACCGCTTGCCTGCTTTGCGGCGGAGCACTGCGTCGGGTTGTACACGATTGGAGCGACGGGTGATGGGATACGGACGGCGGCTAAAGCCGCCTCCGCCGGGGCGGAGGTGGTGCGGTGTGGGAAGCTCGATGTCGCGGTGCGTGAGGCGGTCAGGCGTGCGAAGCCGGGGCATGTCGTTTTGCTTAGCCCGGCGTGTGCGAGTTGGGATCAATTCGATCATTACGAACAGCGCGGCGAACGCTTCAGCGAACTAGTGAAGCAAGCGTCCGGCTGACCTGTAAAAGCCCCGTCCAAAAATAGCGACGGGGCGGAGGGAGAAAGAATCGTGTTGGGTGGTCGGTCAGGCCAGCTCGCGTAGTTTTTTGACACGGTCGGCGGTGCTGGGGTGGGTTCTGAACAGGCCCGACAAGCCTTTGGCGGTTATTAAAGGTTGCACGATAAACAGGTGGTTCTGTGTGGGCATCTGATTATGCATCGGCACCCGGCGAGCGGTGGCTTCAAGTTTTTGGAGGGCGGAGATCAGGCCGTGGGGTGTCCCGGCGATTTTGGCCCCGTCTGCGTCGGCGACATATTCCCGGCTGCGGCTGATCGCCATCTGGATAATCCCAGCGGCTACTGGTGCCAGGATGATGAACGCTAGTGCGAACAATGGGTTCACGTCCCGGCTGCGTCCGCCGAACATGAAGATCCAGCCCAGGGCACTGATGGCCCCGGCGATGGTTGCGGCGACGGTCGAGGTCAGGGTGTCGCGGTTCTTGACGTGTGCCAGTTCGTGGGCCATGACGCCTTCAAGCTCGTCGTAGGTCAGCAGGGAGAGGGCGCCCTGCGTCACCGCGACGGCGGCGTGTTTGGGGTTGCGCCCGGTGGCGAAGGCGTTGGGTGCTTGTTGCGGGCATACATAAACACGGGGCATCGGCAGCCCGGCGTTACGCGAGAGCCGGTCGACCATCTCGATTAAGTCCGGTGCGGTGCGTTCATCGACCTGTTGACCACGCATCGAGGCGATGGCGATCTTGTCGCTGTGGAAGTAGGCGATGACGTTGCTGAGTCCGCCGATCACAAACGCGATGACAATGCCTTGCGTGCCGCCAAACAGGTAGCCGGCGAGCAGGATCAGGCCGAACATCAGCCCCATCAGGATGGCGGTCTTGGTGTTGTTGATGAATTGGGTCATGCTTGATTCACTCCTGGTATGTAGCTCGGCGGAAGGATCGTGCGCCGGGCCAACGCTTATTAATACGCAAAATCGATGCCCCAGTTCTGGGGATACAAAATATAGAATCCCCGGTTGTGGGTTTGGCCGGGAAGGAGCGATATAAGCGTGTTTTCAAGGGTTTTAGCCGCTGAACGGGCCGAGGGGCAGGGCGGCCATCTTCCATGCGGCGACAGCCATCAGGGCGATAAATGCGATCCTGATCTGCCGAAGCGGCAGGCGGTGGGTCAGCGATGCGCCCAGGCGTGCGCCTGCCCAGGCGGTGGGAGCGAGCATGGCCGCGATCACCAGGCTCATCCGCCAATCGACCTGGCTGGAACCGCTGAGGTGCTGAGAGAGGGTGGCGTTTTTATAAATGGCACCGACGGTTGCGCTGATGCAGATGATGGCGGAGGAGTTGGCGATGCAGTTTCGCAGCGGAAGTTTCAGCAGGGTTAGTTGCAGGGGGACCGCGATCGCGCCGCCGCCGATGCCCAGCAGCCCCGCGAGCGAGCCTAGTACCGCGCCGACGGCTGAGCTTCTTGCGGGAGTGACACGTCGACCGTCCACGCTTTCGATAGGTGAGGCGTCGCGCAGCTTCTGTGTGTTTATCACGATGACATATATCAGGAACACCGCCAGTATCCGTCCCAGCCAGCGCCCCCCGTCGGCCCCCTCGAAGAGCGGCAGGTTACTCACCCAGACTCCCGTGATGACACAGACCAGTGATGCGGGCAGCATCCACACCAGGGCGTCGGGGACCAGGGCGTCGGCTTTGCGGTGGCGTAAGGTGGCGGGTATGGAGACGGCGACGTTGACGATCATCGCGGCGGCTTGGAAGAGGTGTTGGTTTGGATCGGGGGTGCGGTCAAAGGAGAACAGGATCGCCAGCCCGGGGATTATCACGATACTGCCGCCGACGCCGAGCATCCCGCCGAGCACGCCCGCGACGACGCCGAGCAATACCAGGAAGGTCAGGGCAAGGGGATCGGACATTAGCAGGGTCATGCGAGGAAGGCTTTTTAATTAGGTTGCAGGCGGGGTGTGGACCTTGGATTCAACGTCTGCGAGTCGAGCGGGCACGGGGCGGCCAGTGAGTTCGTAACACATCTTCTCGTACTGATCGGTGACACGTTCCCAGGAATAAACTTTGGCGGCGTGTTTGGTGGCGCGGTCGCGGTAGGCCTGAACTTCATCGGGGTTACTCAGGACGTGGTCGAGTACGGTGGTCAGTGCCTCTGCCCCCCCGGATTCCCCGGCCCCGTTGTAGCTCAGGCCGCAGCCGTCGATCGTCTGGAGGTTGACGGGTGTGTCGTTGACGATGCAGCAGTTGCCCATGGCCATGGCTTCGATCAGCGCGGGGTGGGTGCCCCCGACGCCGGTGGTGGCGACGTAGGCGTAGGCGTTGGAACCTAATTCACGGTAGCCCTCGCCGAAGACGTAGCCGGTGAAGATGATGCGGTCGTCTTTGCCCGCGAGGTCGCGCAGCTCTTGTTGATATTCTTGGGCGTAGGGCGCATCTCCGACGATGATGCACTTCATGTCGGTGTCGGTTTTAGTGAACGCCTCGACCAGGTGGTGGGCGTTGTTCTCGGGGACGAGTCTGCCGACGAAGAGGATGTAGCGATTGGGTTCGAGGTTGTACTGTTTGAGTGTTTCGCCTGGGGGGAGTTTGTCGATATCTGAGCCGTAGACGATGTAAGGCGGGGCTTTGCCGGTCTTGTCTTTGTAGTAGGCCTGGACGAGCGGGCTGTCGGTGAAGTAGAGGTTCGGGGCGAACTGCGCGAACCATTCGGCGAACTGGATGTATTTTTTCGCCAGGCTGTTCCACTTGTCGCGCTTCCAGTCAAGCCCATCAACATTCAAGGCGGTCTTCGTCCCGATCAGGCGCGGGATCCATGTCACCGGGCTGTTGCCAGCGATGAAGTAAAGCCCGACGTGGTAGCGTTCCTTGAGCGCGTGTATCGAGGACAGGAGGCTGTGGAAAAGTGTGTCCAGGTATTTGTTGCGGATGGTCGGGAGTTTGACCAGTCGCATGCCCAGGTAGGTGTCATCGGGGTGGGTGATGTGGTGGGATCGGCAGTAGACGGTGACGTCGTGGCCGCGCTGGGCGAGGCGTTGGCCTAGCTGCTCAACGCAGGTCTCGAACCCGCTGTAGCTGGCGGGGATGCCGCGGGTGCCCAGCAGAGCGATCTTCAGGTTTTGCTTGTTTGGATTCATCGAAGCGGGACAGTATAGAAGGAATGGCGGATGGGTGATGGGGAATGGTGGATAGGTATGTTGCCTCATAATGAAGCGGACACGGGGGACATTGAATAACCCCGGCTCTGGCTCTACGATGGCCGATGAATTTTTCATTGACGAGCATCCATGCCCGATCCGACTCTCCCCAATCTGATTATCGCCGGCGTAAACAAGGCCGGGACCACCTCGCTGTATGCGTACCTGGGTCAGCACCCGCAGGTCGGGGCGTCCGCGGTGAAAGAGACGTGTCACTTCCTGCCGCTGCGCTACGGCGAGCCGATGCCGAGGATCGAGGATTACCGCGCGCAGTTTGCCGGTGTGGTGGATAAACCGGTGCGGTTCGAGTCTACGCCGGGGTATTTCTATGGCGGGCAGTCGTTGATCGATGGGCTTACGGGTGCGTTGGGAGATGATTTGAGAATCGTGTTGATCTTCCGCGAGCCGGTGGGTCGGTTGGTTTCGTTCTTCAACTTCAAGAAGAGCACGCTTGAGCTTCCAGCGGACCTTACGTTGGCGGAGTATGTGGATCGGTGTCGGGCGATGGGAACTGATGCGTTACGAGAGCGGGCGAACAATCCGTGGTTCGGGTTGGAAGGTGGGCGGTATAGCGAGTACCTGATGCCTTGGATCGAGGCATTTGGTGATCGGTTGAAGATCGTGTTTGTGGAAGACCTTCGGCATGATCCGAGGGGTGTGCTGCGGGAGTTGTTTACTTTTATCGGTGTTGATCCGGATCAGGGGGATCGGGTTGATCTGAATATTGAAAATAAAGGTACGGACTACAGGTTTGCAGGGGTGCAGCGAATAGCGTTATCGCTGAACCAGGCGGGTGAGCGGTTCTGGCGTTCGCATCCGAGAATAAAGCGGTCGATTCGACGGGTGTATTACGCGCTGAATGGCCGAGCGTTTGAGCGGGAAGATGATCGGGAGACGCTTGAATCGTTGCGCCGATTTTATGAGCCTTACAACACACGCTTTGCCGATCAACTTCGTGAAGCGGGGTATGAAAATCTACCCGAATGGTTGGGCGGATCGGTGGCGGGGGGTGGGGCATGATCGCGCAGCTTGACGCTGACTACATCAAGACGCGGCCGAGCAAGGCGGTATCGCGGTTGGTGGCGCACCTTCTTTTGCAAGGACGACCTTTGACGACCTCGATGCGCTGGCTGAACCCGGTGCTGATGGCGCAGTACGGCCTGGCGAAACGCTTGCCGATGGTGCGCAAGGTGGTCGCTCCGGTGTTTGTGTTGGGAACGGGGCGCAGCGGGACGACGATCTTCGGCAAGGTCCTGGGGATGCATCGGGATATGCTGTTTCTGAATGAACCCAAGGCGATGTGGCACTGCGCCTGTGCGTTGGATGACGTGATGGGGAGTTATCAGCTCGGCGAGGCTGCGTACACGATGGGCTGTGAGGATGCAGATGAAGTGACGGCGAAGCGCATACGAAAACTTTACAGCTATGCGTTATTGGTCACGGGTTCCGGGCGTGTGTTGGATAAGTACCCGGAGATGATTTTTCGTGTGCCGTTTGTTAAGGCGATTTTTCCGGATGCGAAGCTGCTGTTTCTTATACGCAACGGGTACGATGCGTTGCGATCGATCGCGACGTGGTCGGGTCGTGCGGGGCGGCAGACCCCCGTAGGCATGGAAGATTGGTGGGGGTTGGACGGTCGAAAATGGCGGCTATTGGTTCGGGATGTGGTGGCGAAGGACGATGCGCTTGCGGATCGGGTGGAGGCGATTGCGGGATTGACCCGGCACGAGGATAGGGCGGCGGTCGAGTGGGCGGTGACGATGCGCACGGGGTTGCGATTGATGGAAGATCAGCCGGGGCTGCTGCATGAGGTTCGGTACGAAGCGCTTTGCAGTGACCCGGGGGCGGTGCTGCGCGGGGTGTGTGATGCCTGTGGTCTGTGTGACGACCCGAGGTTTATTGCGTATGCAAAGCGGGCGCTGTTGCCCGTTCCCGCCAGGGCGGCGACTGAATTGGACCCGTTGATCCGTGATGTCTTTATGGATACGATGCGCCGTCTGGATTATCCGGTTGATCCTTCATCGGCCCAGGCGTCGGCGTAGCGATTCTCGCAGGTTGCGGATCCGCCAGATATTCAGTGCCAGTGCTAACGCACTCTTAAATACCCACGTTAATCGATACCCTGCGCGCGAAACCGCCGAGGCAGAGACCGGCTCGATGGTGTAGCCGTGTTTTTGCATGTGTTCGCGGGTTAATCGTTGGCAGATCGTAAGTTCGGCTTTGGTAAGCCCGCCCGCACGCCAGCGCCCCGCAGCGTTGGGGTCAAGGCCTCGCTCGTTTTGTTGGTCCTGTTGATGCGATGAGCCTACACGCGGCACGTCCAGCATGGATGCGTCGTAGTCAAGGTCCATCGCTTCACACACGCGCCGAAGTTCGGCTTCTGGCTTATTCAGGAGGTCCTCAAAACGGAGTATGCAAACCCGTGGGTCGTCCTTGAACCGATCCCCCGCTGCTACGCCGCTGCGCCAAAGCAGGCTGATAGTTTGCGGGTGATATCCCGCCCAGGTCCGTAAGGCGTTCCACCACGGCGTGCCCTTGGCGCCTAAGCGCCGTCGTTTCCAGCGGTTCTTTTGGGAAAGTAGCACGTCGCGCGGGTCACGCACCATGACGACGAACCTGGCGTCGGGGTATAGCTTCAGTAATTCTTCCAGGTAGTAGAGGTTTCGAGGTGTCTGGTCACAGCCGATGGTTTTGCTGTGAGCGGCAATCTCGTGGTTGATGTACGCACTGAAGATCGCGGGGGCGGTGATAGGATTGTCGATCGTGTCGACGATCTTTTCGCACTCATCCAGGTATTGCCGTGGCTTGTGGGATGCGTAGTAGCCGTCACGCTGGTAGGACATCAACATCGTGAGCAAGTCACAGGCTTTGCGGGGGTCAAGTGCCTCTGGTTCGATCGTCGGTGCCCAGAGTTGCTCGAAGAAGTGCAGCTCGTTGAACGTGAAAACGTCCGCGTGTCCGCCTAAGATTCGGCCCATCATGGTGGTGCCGCTTCGGCTGTTGCCGACGACGAAGATCATTCGTTGCATGTCGCCCCCGCTTGTTGGTAGACGTGCATTAGATTCTGGTAGTGTGTTTGGGGTCCGAACTGCTCAACAAGTTTGGTTCGGCCTGCTTCGCCCATGGTGTCGGCGCGTGCGGGGTCGTCGGTGAGTTGCTTGATCTTGTCACGCAGTTCGGTGACGTCTCCCGGCTCGAAGAGTAGGCCATTATTTCCGTCATCGATCAGTTCGGGTAGTGCGCCGATGCGGCTGGCGATTACGGGTCGAGATTGCGCGAAGGATTCGAGTACGGTCAGGCCGAACGGCTCGTACCATTGGGCGGGCAGGATGGTCGCCAAGCTGTTACGGATGAGTTGTTTGAGGTCGTCGCCGTGGGTGAAGTCGATCAGTTCGACGTTGTTGATTTCTTGATCGCGGATCATCTCGGCGAGTTCTGTCTTGGCGTCGCCGTCGCCGACAATCTTGACCTTCACCTCCGGCAGATTTGCCGCAGCCTGGGCTAATGTGATCACGCCTTTGATCCGCTCGATTCTGCCGAAGTACAACAAGTAGCCACCGCCGCCGCCCGGGTGGGTCTTGCCCGCAGGTGTCCCGTCGATCTCGACGAAGTTGTAGACGCGGGATATTTTTTCATCCGGTACGCCGTGCTGCGCCATTTTGCGTTTTTGGAAGTCGCTGATGGCGATGAAGCGATCGATCTTGCGTTGGCTGCCGAGCATGCGGGAGATATACCACTCGAAGGTTGCGAGGGTTGAGCGTGAGAGCGATCCGCGGTTGAACCGTCGGGCGGCGGCGCGCCAGGCGCTCATGCCACAGCAGGCTTCGTCGATTTGATCGTTGTGTGTGAGCGTGTAGTTGGGGCTGATCTGGCGGTACTCGTGCATCGTGTGGACGATGGGGATGCCTTGGGCTTTGAGTACGGGGAGGATGGAGGCTGTGAGTTTGCCGTAGGTGATGTGCAGGTGTGCGACGTCGGGTTTGTGTTCGCTGATGAGTTTACGAAGTGCGTTGGCGGCGGGTCGTGAGTAGACGTAGCGGATCAGGTCGGCGGGGCTGGGCTTATCGAAGTTGGCGGCGGGGGGGAAGTAGGATTCCCAGGGCGATGGGGGGTTGTCGGGGTGTTTTGCGACGAAGGGGATCACGGTGTGGCCGTGTTTTTCGAGCAGGGCGCAGGTATCCAGGAACATGCGGTCGGAGCCGCCCTTGACGAACAGGTTTTGTGAGACCTGCAGGATTTTCATGTTGCTTGGTGGCTCGTCTGGGTGGGTTCGTGGGCGCTGCTGTTGGCGGTACTCGGTGCTGACCATGCGGCGTATGCCAGGGCGGGTAGCAGCCAGAGGTAGAAGCTGAATGAGCGGATCTCGGGCACACGGTTGAACCACATGAGGATGGCGGCTTGCAAGACGATGCACAACCCCGCGAGGCCGGCCCAACGTAGTGTTGAGTCACTGCTTGCTTGGCGCGCGATGGCGGCGCAGGTCCATGCCATACGTACGCCAAGCCAGAGCACAGCGATTACCCCAGCGATCCCTGTGTAGCAGAGCAATGCGATCCAGTAGACGTCCTCGAATCCTTCCTTGGTCAGGGATTTGTATAGATGGGTTTTAGGTTCCTGGTTGAGTTGTGTGAGTG
>JAJRRS010000188.1 GCA_024279275.1 Planctomycetota bacterium
CATCCAACTGCACTCGACCGACCGACCAAGGCTCAGATAGCCCCAGGATCGTCTGATATAGCTCCGCATCTCGCATGGGCACACTCCTTAGGTACCCGTTTTACTCTCAATCAACACCCACGGAAATCCCGGAAGGACCACATTTGTTACTGGGACAACTCATGTAGGGCAAGGCTCTATTGTAGTAATCACCGTTTGCGGTATAGCGAGATACCCATCACACCCATCCCGATCATCGCCAAACTCGCTGGCTCCGGGACTGCGGCGGTGAGGGCTTTGGATCGGTAGCGGGTGTTGTCTCGGCTGTTGCGTGACCACGATGAGGGGTTGTACTGCGACTGCCAGGGGTTGGCGTTGGCGTAGGTGTCTTGGATTTCCTGTATCTCGATTTCCTGTATCTCGCGACGGATTTCGCCGGGGCTTAACAGGTCGTGGGACACGGCTTTGAGGTCGTCGAAGTTGTCGTCGAGGCCCAGGAGGTGGAGGAACTCGTGTTCGACGGCGGTCTGGTAGTCGTACTCATCCGCCTCGATCTCGTCTTCATCATCGCCTGCGAACCAGTTGAATGAATTGTTGATACTGACCTGGGCTTTGCCGCCTTGTGCGCGGTTGTCTTCGCCGAGGAAGAACTCGTTGCCCTGCTTGTCTTCGGTGACGGCGAACTCTGCTAGGCCCAGGATGTTGCCCAGGCTGTTGCTGTTGTCTTCGGCGAAGAAGATGTTGTAGCCGTTGCGCTTGTCGGTGGTGATCTTCAACTCGACATCGACGCCGGTTTTTTTCACAGCCTTATTGATCCGCGACAGGGCTTTATCGATCGCATCAAGCCGATCGGATCCGATCTTGTCGTAGTCATCGATGAGTACGACCAGGGGGTTGGTTGTCTTGTTGGTTTTTTTAGCGGTTGTTTTCGCCGGGGTTGTTGAGGTCGCGTCGTCGTCGTGATTTTTGTTTAGCGGTTTGGCTGACACCACTTCTTTGGGAGCGGTTGGGAAGACCTTTTGGGTTTGGGGCTTGGAGTCTTCGTGCTTTGGGATTGTGACGGTGGGGGTCTTGTTGGTGACGCGGGGGGTTGTCTTGGGCTTGTCCTGTGCGACGGGTTGGGTCTTTGTCTTAACGTCCGTGAGGGCAGGTGCCTTGGTTAGGGTTGGTTCGGCCCTCGGCTCATCAGCGCTTGTGCCGGGGTTTTTACGTTCTGGTGCGATGCGGTCGAGGGCGGGTTTTGTTTCAATTGGGAACGCTGTTGCGATCGGTGCATCGGTCGAGACGGGGCGTGTGTTTACCACGGCCGGTTTATCCGTAGGGCGAAGTGCGGTGTCCTGGTCCGGTTCGCTGCGGGTGGTCGGAGCTTCGGAAAGCGAAGCTACCGGCGTCGGGGCGGCCTGGCTGGCGGATGGCATGACGGCGAGTGGTGTCTTGGGGGCGTCGGCGGACACAGTGGGCAACGCAGTCGTTGTGTTTGCCTGCGGTACCGCGATGGCTGAGGCCAGTGATTCGTTCTGGTCACTATTGGCCTCGACGATCAGCGCGAACACGTCGGCTAAGTCGGTGGTTTGCGATGTCTGGGCGAGCGTGTTGATATCGGAGGTGGATTCTTCATCTTGTTCCTGACCGACTTCGCCGTAGCCCAGGATTGTGTATTCATGTGTCTGTACAACGTCCGGGCGGTGCCACGCCAACGGGTCCGCCGCGATCACATAGTCGGGTGTCGATACGTTGAATGGGTCGTTAGCCTTGGGGAGCGCGGTCACGTCTTTACGTTTGACCATCCGGCGATGTTGTGCATCTTCGGAGAGGATCGCCAGAGGGTTCTGTGCGGGGTCGATGTCGTCCTGTATTTCACTTTGATTTTGTTGGAGGCGTTGCATCCGGGCACGGGCCTGTTGGATTATTTCCGCCAGGCTGCGCGTGTTGCCCTGGGCATCCATGTAGGCGGGGTAGCGGTCTTGTGTCATCTGTTCAGCCTGTTCCTGGCTGGACAGCAAGTGGCTGGGTGTGTACCCATCTTGAGGCGAACTCAAGGCAAGGGTCAGGCAGGCTGCGGAGCCTGTCAGCAGCAGGGCGTGTGGGATGTGGTTATTGATCCAGGAACGCATCATGGTCTGGTCCTCTCTGTTGCACGACACATAGCGGCGCGCTTGACACCTGCACTTGGGCGGCGGTGTTCGTCACTTCCTTGTGAGGTCGGGTCCCGCCCTTGCTGATCGACTGGATAAATGAACCACCACCCGGACAGATTTCCCTCCCTGTCAGGCCTGCAGACAGCAGGCCCAGGCGGTGGTCATCCCCTTTAGTATAAACCACGGTCAGGCGGAAAGGAATATATTTTTGTGTGCTTTACCCATCCGCCGCCCTTGGTGTGGCGCGTAGCGATCGGGGTAATTGGCGAGAGGTGATAAGCTGGAGAAGATAGGAAAAATACGCCGATTGGGCTTTTTGTTTTCAGGGCAACTCCGCCGATCAATCCACGCAAGAGACCTTCTGTGTCAGGCCCGATTCGACGCTTCGCACCTCGGCCTCCACAATCAGGATGGACTGCGCCGCTTCTTTGAGTGTGACGCGCTTTGGCGTTTTGTTGGCCTGGATGCAGTCAATGAAGTATGCCAGTTGGGGCACATAGCCCATCCCGGTTTCCAACTCGACCGCCACAGGGTCTTTGCCGGACTCGTAGAGCGTCAACGGTTTGTCTTTAGAGAGATCAAACACCGCGGTCGCGTTCTGGAAGTTCACGCAGTAGGTCATCGCAAACGAAAAACCTTTCGCCATCGCCCAGCCGCCCTCCGCGACGACGTGTGGGCCGTCGGGGTAGTGATAGAACGTGGTGACGTGGTCGATATGGTCGGTGACTTTTTTATAGCCTTGGCTGGTGACGGATTCGGGTGTGCCGAAGAGGTGCTGGACGAAGTCGGTGTCGTGGATGTGCAGGTCGAGGATCGCGCCGCCGGACTGTACGCCGCTTGAGTAGAACGGCCCGCCGGGGTGCTCGCCGACCCTGCGGAATACCGCCGACCGCACTGGGCCGTAGCGCCCGCTATCCACCGCCAGCTTCAGCCAGTCCCAGCCCGGCCAGAACCGCATGCACATCGCACACATCGCCTGACCTTTGGACTTAGCCGCCGCGTCGAGGATGCGCCTCGCCTCTTCACCCGTCCGTGCAAAAGGCTTCTCAAGCAGCACATGCTTGCCCGCCTGAAGCGCACGGATCGCAAACTCCGCGTGCAGTGGTGTCGCCAGGCATATATCGACTAAATCGATACCCGGGTCGTTGATGAGGTCCGTCCCCTCGGTGTACTGTTTGACAGTAGAAAGATCGAAGCCACCTTCTGCCTGCCCATCGATGTTGCCTTTGGATTTATCTTCTCCACGCAGCCGTGCCTCGTCACGGTCAGCGACCGCGATCACTTCGGCATTCGGCACGGAGTCGTACGCATTCAGATGCGTCGATCCCATCACGCCCAATCCAATCACACCCACACGGACCATGATGCCTCTTTCTATGATTGCGTTGCCGGGGCGTCGATCTGGGAAAGCTGGGCGATCACCCGATCACGCGCCAGCGCGACGTCGCCGGGGCGATCGTCACCCGCCTCGCGTTCGATCACCAGATACCCATCGTAGCCCGCGTCGTTGAGGACGCTGAAGAGCCGGTCCCAATCTACTTGGCCCTGCCCAACGGCGACTTCGGCCCCCCATTGCCCGGGCGTGGTGGCGGCGACCGCGTCTTTGATGTGTATCTGACCCGTAAGATCAACCAGGACACTGATCGCGTCGATCGGGTCGCCATTGCCATAGAGGATCATATTGGCCGGGTCGAAGTTGACCCCGATATTAGGATGGTTGACTGAGTCCAAAAACTCCAGCATATCGTCGGCTGTCTCTTGCCCGGTTTCTAAGAGCAGCTCGCAACCCGCATCCGCGAAGAGGTCCGCCAGCACAGTCAATCGGTCTTTGAGCTTCTCAAAACCCGGGTCGTTTTTATCGTGAGGCACAAACCCCGCGTGGAACATGACCATGTCGATCCCTTCACGCTCCGCGATCTGTGCGATCCCCGCCGCGAGCGCCAGGTTTTCCTCCCACCTTTCGTCCGGCACAATCCCGCCGGTCAGGCGTATCGTCTCCAGCGTCGAATAATCCTCGCCGATCGGTGAGAACATCCCGGAGATGATTTCGATCCCCGCCGAACGCAATTCCCCAATGGCCCCACCCCATATCTCGGGGTCTTGTACCATCGGACTCATCGCAAGGAGAACCCGGGTGATTCCCAGGCTCTGGAGTTGTTGGATCAACTCCGCAGGGTCTTTTGGCTTTAGTGACCAGGAACACACACCGAGGCGGTCTACGGGCTGAGAACAAGTGGGTAGGGTCATACCCGGTGATTCTACTGGTTTCCTATCAGCGTGTTGAGGCCGGGGGATAAAAAATCAGGCGACGAACCGTGAAGTCCGCCGCCTGACAAAAATAACAGGGTTGTTATTCAAACACCGCCCGCATCAGCAAGCGGATTTTCTATCAACCATCAATCGTACGACGCATCCGCCAGATCGCCCTCTTCCAGAGCCGCCGGCGAGGTGCCCAACGTCACCAGGACGACCAGGTCCTGGAAGTCCGCGGCGCTGGAGCTTAGCCGGGTCGTCCCCAGCTCGAACAGGTAGATCGACTGATTGACATCCATGGTCATCGTGTTGGTGTTTTCGTCAATATAATCACGGACGAAATCAACGGCCCCGGCCTGCCCGTCAAACCCGTCGATGTTCGGCACCGGGTCGCCGTCACGCAGCACCTTCACCGAGGGTGAGTGCTCATTGGAATTGCGTTGCAGGTACATCCTCCCACTGGTCCACCAACTCGTGCCGGTTACGTCGATCCCCGATGCGGGGTCGAAGGTGTCCTGCACAATAAAGTGCCGTGGCGGCGAGTGGTCGTTGACGTTGCCCGAGGAAGGGTCGCCCGCTGCGCCGAAAGGTTCATACGACGTGCCGGCGATATTAATCCGCACGGTCACCGGCATGTCCACCCCTCTGGACGTGATCGCCGCACCCAGCACGGAAACCTTCACCGCGAAGTCTTGAGTGGGCACCACCCGGCCTTCACTGATCGTAAAGTCGATCGCGTCGTCGGCCTGAGCCAAGGACGCCGGTGCCAGCACCACGCCCATACACAATAACCCCATCAATTTTCGGGGCGATACTTTCCTGCCTAACATAGTCATGATAAACCTTCCTTCCGTTCCGCCTCGTCATATGGAATTCACGCCCGGTACTGTTCCGTCCCTTTGGTCGCGCCGGGTACACCCTGAGCCCTTTGGCAACATAGCCGGATGAACTATCCAATTGTAAGATGCTCTAGTCCAACACGGGGCCTGAACAATAGTAGTTTCCAGCAACGGAGATGCCGGTTGTAAGGGATATTCCGTTAAGACAGTTGAGGCCGCCGTTGAAGTGGTGAGATCGCATATATCACCGCCGTTTGATAACCCGGCAACCAAAAAACATCTTGCCTCTGGGCGCAAATTTTATTTGCAATGTATGTATGTTAAATCGTACTGTTCATGCGGATTATTGAATCGACGCCACTGCACACAGGCGCGTAGCCGATTTAATGCTAGCAGAGGATATGTGGGCTGCTAGAGCGCATGGGCGGATGGTTGGCCAACGCAAGGAACCAGATTATGAAGAAATCGACCAGAGTGAAAATGGGCGTCGCAGGGACCAGCCTGCTGTTGGCGATCGGGACGCTCGACGCGTTCTGGATCGGCGCTGATGGGGCTTCGCCCACCGACGGGAAGGTGTTGTACGGGATCAACCGGGATTCTGGTCAGCTTTTCCGCTACGATTTTGATACACAATCACCCAGCAACGTTGGGGTGATCACAGACGCGGACGGCAGAACGATGACCGGGATCGACGCCTCGGCCTCTATCCCGGGGCATCAGAATATCTACGGCTTCTGGACCGACCCCGACCAGGGTCTTGTCCACTTGGTTTACATCAACGCTGAAACGGCTAGCGGAACGGCCGTTGGCGACGACCTGGGCCGCGGGCACATCACCGGCGCGGTCGCGGCAAAAACCGAATACTTCAGCAGCGACGTTGATGACGACGACGATCATGACGGCGATGGCGATGGCGATGGCGATGGCGACGACGATGACGATCACGAAGATGACGACGATGACCACGACCGGGGTCACGGCAACGATGACGACGGTATCGACCACGACAACCCCGGTCACAGCAGCGGTGTGAATGAGCACGGCCAAGGTCATGGCGCCCATGATGGTGATGACGATCACGCCGACGATCACGATGACCACGCCGACGACCATGATGACGACGACCACGATGAGCACGGCGATGACGATGACCATGACGGCGATGACGATGACCATGACGACGAAGATGATGACCACGACCAGGCCCGTGCCGAATTCTCCCTGGGGTGGTCTATCTTTGCGGTACAAACCCGCGAAGCCGATCTAGATGACGATGACGACCATGATGACCATGGCGACGATGATGACGACCACGACGACCACGACGACCACGACGACCACGACGATGATGACGACCACGATGACGATGATGATGACCACGATGATGACCACCACGGCGATCACGATGATGATGGTCACACTGACCACGGTGATGATGATCATGCTGACCACGACGATGACGACCATGATGAGCATGGCGATGACGACGACCACGATGACGACGACGACGACGATGACGACGACGATGACGACGACGATGACGACGATGACGACGATGACGACGACCACGAATCGGCCTCGGTGACTGGCTACCGCCTTATCCAGGTGGATCATCACTCGGGCGAAGTGACGGAGATGATGACGTTGAGCCGGGCGTACGACGGATTGGCGACCACGGACGGGATGACGTTCATGGGGACCAGCGGTTCGGACCTCTACCGGATCGACCCGATCGCTCGGACCGAGACGCTCGTAGGTAGTACAGGCCTTGACGAGATGTTCGGCCTGGAGTTCACAGACTCAACCCTGATCGGGTTCGAGAACGTGGGAGATCGTCTCCTGCCTGTGGATATCACGACAGGTTCGCAACTGGGTTCGCCGGTGAACATCGGCACAACCAATCTGGGGACGATCATCTTCATGAATACATCGACCGACCCAGTCAACAACTCGGACTCATACGATTGACCTGTGCCGCATAAGGCACGATGACCCTACCCAAAGCGGGGTGCCAAACGGTGCCCCGCTTTTTTGGTGTATGTGTATACCTGTGTTTCAGGCGATGGCCGGCCCAACCGCGATCATCGCCGCCTGTCGCCCGGTCCGGCCCAGATCCCGGCGATGGCTGAAGAAGTCACCCGGGTTGGCGAACGTGCATTGCTCGCTGATATCCATGTGATTGCTGAGAACACCCGCCTGTGCCAGTTGGTGCGCTATCGCTGCCGGCAGGTCGATGTGTGGCTTTTCCCAGCCGTCATCCCGACGGGCCGTGTGACCCAGACCCGCTTCCCCAAACGCCTCCACAACCTCCGGCCCGACCTCAAAATTCGCCACCGAAATGCAAGGCCCAACCGCCACGAATAACCGTGACGCATCCGTACCACTTAACGAACTTACTGACTCAATCGCCTTGTTGACCACCCCCGCGACCACCCCGCGCCAACCCGCATGGATAGCCGACACCACACGACCCTGCTTATCACTTAACAACACCGGCACGCAATCCGCCACACGCACCATCAACAACAACCCCGCCCGATCCGTCACGATGGCATCCGCCCTTGGCGCATCCACAGGCCGAACCGGCTGGGCGGGGGGCTGCCAGACCTCGCAGCCATGCACCTGATTCACCTGTACCCGGATATGCTGCCGACAACCCATCGCCTTACGCACCCGGCGGAAGTTCTCCGCAACCCGCGTATTCGCATCCGCATCCGGGTCTTTCTGTAACGATGCCAGATTCAATGATGCGTAAGGCTCCGGGCTGACCCCACCAATCCGTGTCGTAAACCCATGTGGCACGCCGACTTCACACAGCAACGACGACTGGTAAGTCACCACCCCGTTGTCATGCTCGGTGCGTATCAGTTCAGACATATCAGAAAAGGGTTAATCGCTCACGATGACTTTAATAGCTGCGAGGCTACGCCTCGCAGACGTCTATCACACACCCACCCCACCGCGTCATCCCCGCTCATCACGCAGCGTCATCGTGATCGCCAACTCAGCAAGCCGAACCGTCGACTGATCCATCTTTTCCAGCGCCTCGTGGAACTTATCCGGGTCCGCGTCCGTCGAGTCAGCCAACTTCTTCACCTGCGCTACATTATTTTCAACCTCGGCCCGGTAGCCCGCACCCATCTCATCGCCAACCTTGGCTAACTGCTTCTCAATCGCCCGGATGTCCAGACGCGCCTGGTTGCGCAGGTCGATCAGCCGATGCGCGGTCATGTCCTCAGCGGCATGCTCATAAGACTCAGCCTCCATCCGGTCGACCTCTTCGCGGGTCAGCCCGTGGTTCGGCACGATCTGGATCGACGCACGCTTCTCGCTCCGCTTCTCCACCGCCTGCACACTCAACACACCGTTGGCATCCACCAGAAAAGTCACCTCGACCTTCGGCAGGCCAGCAGGCATCGGGGGGATCCCCTTCAACTCAAACTCGCCCAATGATCTGCAATCGCTGACTAATTCTCGCTCGCCCTGCAGCACATGGACCTTGATATTCGTCTGCCCGTCGGCATACGTCGAAAACATCTCCGTCGCCTGTGCCGGGATCGTCGAGTTTGCCATGATGAGTTTGGATACCGCGCCGCCCATCGTCTCGATCCCCAGACTCAACGGGATCACATCCAGCAGCAGCATGTCCCGGTTGATCCCCGCCAGGATCGACCCCTGCACCGCCGCGCCCATCGCTACCACCTCATCCGGGTTCAACGCGGTGTAAGGCTCAGTGCCAAACAACTCCCCCACACGACGACACACCACCGGGATACGCGTCGAACCCCCGACCATCACCACCCGGTCGATGTCGTCCGCAGAACACTTCGCACTACGCAGCGCGTCCTGACAGCAACGGATCGTCCTATCCACCCAAGGCTCGATCATCGCCTCAAACTCTTCACGCGATAACGCCCGCTGATACACCCGTGTGTTACCTTCGCCGTCCGCGCCCAAGTCAACTTCGATCTGCGCCGAGCCTTCGCTGGATAGTCGAATCTTTGTCGCCTCCGCCAGGTTGCGGAACGCCTGTCGCGTCGATGGCGGGAACTTGATCTGTCCGCCGAACTGCGCACGCACTTCCTTCTGGATCAGATCAACGATCATCCGGTCGGCATCATCCCCGCCTAAGTGCGTGTCCCCTGCGGTCGCAAGCACCTGATCCACCCGCCCCTGCTCGGTCTGCATCAGCCGAAGCACGGAAACATCAAACGTCCCGCCGCCTAAGTCGAAGACCGCGACGGTTTGAGATGAGTTAGTTGACAGCGCGTTGTCAGTTGGATTTGACGATTCAGTTGTGCAGGCCTCGGGGTTGAGTTTGGTGCTTAGTGAAACTCCGCCGTCCGCTTTCTTCCCGATCCCTGATCCCTGATCCCCGAACCCCAAATCATACGCCAGCGCCGCCGCCGTTGGCTCATTGACGATTCGCACCACCTGCAAACCCGCGATCCGTCCCGCATCACGGGTCGCCTGGCGCTGCGCATCATCGAAGTAGGCGGGCACCGTCACCACCGCCTTACGCACCGGCACACCCAGCGCCACCTCCGCCCAACCACGAAGCTCACTTAGAATCACCGCGCTGATTTCCTGCGGGCTGAACAGTCGGCTACCAATCCTGACCCGGGCGGTGTTGTGATCGCCCTGGACCACCTCGTAAGGCAGATATTCAAGATCGTCTTTAACATCCTCAACCGACCGACCCATCAGCCGTTTGGCGCTGAAGACCGTGTTGTGCGGATGCTCCACCGCGTGGGTGTGCGCCTCCCGACCGACCGCTTGAACTGCCCCGTCCGCCTCGCTGTACCGCACCACACTGGGCAGCAGCCGTTGACCGTCAGGCCCCTCCAGAATCCTCGGCCCACGTTCATCACAATACGCCACCAACGAATTAGTCGTCCCCAGATCGATCCCAATAATAGGATCGGCGGGTATGCCTGATCCCCCAGTCGCCTTGGTTTGCATCATTCCCGTCATAGGGCGAAAGTGTAGGCCACCCACCACGCCCCGACCAGCCCGAACCGATCCCGGTTATACGGATTCCAGTTGATCCTAGCGCGTTTACGAAACGCACGGTCCACCTGTGTTTAGCCCGGTCGCTTGCGACCGGTACTGGCCGCAAGCGGCCAGGCTAAGCAACCCATGTCCCTGAAACCCCAGCCCGATCAGCGGTTGAACGCGCGAGGATTAACCTGAATCCGTATTATGTATGCATCAGCCCCGGGCGGAAGCCCGGGGATTCATCCAGGCCTCAGCACGACATTTCCCAGCGAGACAACATGCCCACCTACCAGATCATCACCGAGACATCCTTCACCGCCAGCCACACCCTGCGACTCCCCGATGGCACCTACGAGCCGACCCACAGCCACGACTGGCCCGTCGCCGTAACCGTGCAGAGCGACCGACTCGACAACATGGCCTGCGTCATGGACTTCCACGCGTTAGAAAGAATCGTTGACGCCATACTCGACCCCTGGCACGAGCAGCACCTCAACGACGTAGTGCCCTTTGCCAACGAAGCGATCAACCCCAGTGCCGAGCGCGTCGCCGAGCAGATCGCCTTGGCAGTTGCTGGAAAGTTACCCGCCGGCATCACCCTCTTTGAGGTGTGCGTCGGTGAGGCTGAGGGATGTACAGCGGTGTACCGGGTGTGAGTTGTTTTATGCCCGGCTGCGACGTCGGTTGACCCTCGCCACAAGCCCCAAACCCAGCACGCTAAGCACCGCCGGTTCGGGGATCAGGATTGTAGGTGGGGCGCTTTGGTTCCAGGTCGCTTCGACGACAGCCAGGTCGTCCAGGCCCACGAACCCGTCGCCAGAGGGGTCGTCACCACTGCCCGGCGTGACCTCCAGCCCCCACCGATTGTTCGGAACCTTCAGGTCGTCGATGCCAACGAAACCATCGCCACTGAGGTCGCCGAACGTGACCGGCGTGGCGAGGATCGGCCGGCGCGGGGTGCCTGCGTTCCAGTTACCCAACAGAAAAGTAAGGTCGTCGATCCCGACAAAACCATCGCCGCTGGGGTCGATCTCGCCGAACGGGTCGGCGACGACCAGGTTCCAGTTGCCCAAGAGATTATTGAGGTCATCGATTCCCACGAACCCGTCGCGCGTCAGATCGCCCAGCAGGGGGGTTAAAGACATGGCCCCGGCGGCAATGGGGTTATTCAGGAATTTGGCCTGCGGGCTGCCTACCTCGGTCGCCCCGAAGGACCAGGTGCCGACCGCGCCGTCGGAGATCGTGATCCGTGCCGCCAGTTGAGTGCCGCTACTTACTAGCCCCGCCTGATCGAATGCGGATTGCGACGTCCCCCACGATCGGCTGATGCCTTGGGTTTCCGGCACGAACACGTTGAACGTTCCGCCAACGTCGGTCGCCGGGTTGCCCTGGCCAAGGTCCGGCGGGGCATAATATGTATCAAACTTCAGACCGTTTGGGATCGCGTTCTGTTCCAGGAGGTCAAGTATGGTTTGGCTGGGAGGGGCGAACCCGGCACCCCATGCGTCCTGATAGACCGACCCCTGGCTCAACTCCAGAAAGATCGCGGACGTGGTCCACTGGTTCGTGGTGTTGATAATCAGGTCGTAGGTGCGAAACCCATCGAGGATAGAGTTTGCGCTATTGTCGACCTCAACAAGATCGATGTTGATTGATGCCGAAGCGGTACTCGCGAGCAGGACCGACGCTGTGATAAGTACACCCCGTTTAATCATGGTCGGGACTCCCGGTATTGTCCGCCCTACAACAGTAATGTTACCGCTGCGTGCCCATGCAGACAAGAGATTTCAGGCTATAAGCTGGCAAGCTCTTCGAGAACGTACCCCAAGGCCACACGGTATTGGCAGATCGACCCGATTTACCAAAAAATAGGCCCGGCAAGAACCGAAGTCCAAGCCGAGCCTTTCCGGGGGCAAATTTATTCAACCCTCTAACAAACGGGCTGGCCAGACGTGACAGTCACCCGCAGGTGAAGTCATATCCAACACCCACATAATACCACCATAAAAAAGCACGTCAAGTCCATTTCCAACTTTTTTTCCAGCATCAATACAGCCCAAAGCCCGATTTAGTGTGTTAATCCTTATTAAATACACACGATATAGTTTTGATAATAGAGTAGATTTTTTTAATCTAGGTTTTTACGGGGACAGATTCATACGGCGATACCGGTTTAAGACACCGTAAACACACACTATTTTAAGACTTTTTCATCCTGTTTTAACCGTCATACGGCGTCTGTTTATGAAAATTGGCTGTGTTCAGGCCTGGTAATCGTTCGTGCTTGATCGCCTGGCTATATAGACCTCGCCGGACAGCCCCAAGGCGTTGCAGGGGAACGAGAAATCCAGGTTTCCACCCAAAATCTATTTCTGCGATAGCTCCCATACCCCGTCCCATTGAGGCTCGGAGGTCTGCAGCACCGCCGCCAGTTTGTCCGCGTAAGCCTTGGCGACCGGATCATCGCCGAGCTGTTGCAGCTTGTGCATCGCATCGGTGAACCGACCCTCGCCACAGAACGACATCGCCTCGCGGAAGGTATCATTCGTGGGCGTTGTCTTCTTGGGGTCCAACGAATAAGGCTCAAACACCCACACCGGCTCCGTCCGCCCAACCACCGCCACCCGCCCGACCTCCCGCCCGGCAAGCCTGCCCGCGACAGCCGACCAGGTCTCTTCTGACACCAGGGTCGTGGTCCCGAACACCTTGTTCACCCCCTCAAGCCTCGACGCCAGGTTCGCTGTGTCGCCCAGCACCGTGTAGTCGAAGCGCTGCTTTGAGCCTAAGTTCCCGACGATACACACACCGGTATGCACACCGATCCTGATCCTCGGCTCAGTGCCGGTCTTCTCGAACCAGTTGCGCCTCAAACCCACCAACCTTTCCTTGCAACGCAGCGCCGCCCGGCAGGCCAGCAGCGCATGGTCCGGCTGATCCAGCGGTGCATTCCAGAACGCCATCACCGCATCACCCTGATACTTGTCCAGCGTCCCCTGCTCTTCGAGGATCACCTCGCTCATCGCTGAGAGATAATCATTCAAGAGTGACGACAACACCTGCGCATCCAGTTTCTCAGCGATCGAGGTGAAGCCTTGCAGATCGATGAACATCACCGTCACCTCACGCCGTTCACCGCCCAGCCGAAGCAGTGACGGGTCCGCCAGCACCCGCGCGATCACCGCCGGGCTTAGGTAATGCTCAAACGCCCGCTTGATAAACCGCCGCTGCTTGCCCTCGGTCGCCAGTGAAAGCACCGTGGCCCCGACCAGCGCCACAGCCACCGCCACCGTCGGCGAAACGATAGGCCAAGCCACCCCGTTACGAAACATCGCGATCCCCATCACCGTCGGCAAAGGCAACGCCAATAAATACACCACCGCAAGACGAGACACCCCCGCCGTAAACACCACCGCCAACCCCGCCGCGATCGACAACACGAGCATAAACACCAGCACCCAGCCCGGCTGCGAGTCACGGATAAAATCATCATTTAGCAGGTGATCCAGAAACGTCGCGTGGATCTCCACGCCCGGACTCGTTCGAGACACCGACGTCGTGAGATTGTCATTCAAGCCCGACGCGCTTAAGCCAAAGAAAACATAACACCCCTTGAACTCATCCGGATCGATGCTCGGCTTCTCGCCCGCCACGAGACGCAACTGCGACTGGATCACCGCCGCGGCGCTATAGCTGCGATACAGGTGCTTATTCTCTGACTCGGTGGGTTTTCGATATCTCAGCAGCGCCCGGCCGTCGGTGCCCAACGGGATCGTGACGTCGCCGACAACTAAATCATTACCCTCGATCCGCATGGGCGCATCGGCCTGACCCGTGCCGACCAGGTACGCCGCCAGCCCCATCGTCGGGATATCCGATCCATCAAACCGCATCACCGGCCGCACCCTGCGAACGGTCGTGTCGTCATCAACCCCGATGAACCCCAACATCGTGGCGCTCTTGCCGAACAACGCCAGGGGGAATCGGCAGCGCTCCGCGATCAACCCTGCCGCCTTGTTTGACTCGATATACGCCTCAAGTCCTTCAACCAAAACCCCCGACCGATCCAGCGCCTTGGGCCATGCAGTCACCCCGCTTTGCTGATCGCTGGGATGGACGAACGCGACAAAATCAGGTGCCCCGGCCATCGCATCCGCGAGCTTCTGATCGTCCGCCGGGCCGAACCGGCTCGGCTCGGTAAACTGAATATCAAACGCGATCGCCTTGGCCCCGCTACGCCGACAGAAATCAATGATCGGCGTATACACCTCGTAAGGCCAAGGCCAAGTCAGCTTCATCCCCCCACGCGCCCACTCCAGGCTCTGCTCATCCAACAGGATCACACGGATCGGCAGGTCCTGATCCACAGGCTCCGCGTAAATAGCCTGGCGTGCATCCCATGTCATGTGTTCGGGCACGTCCATCACACCGACCGCGCCCAACACCCACGCAGCCAGCGCGCACACCGCCCCGATCACGAGGCCGGCCATCAGCTTGCGGGAGGTATTCATAGGCGAAGTCTGTGTCGGCGGATGCGGGTTATTGAGCGCGTGCCCCGGCTAAGGATGAATCGAATCGCGACACACGCACCGCCGGGATTTCGGATGCTTCTAGCTCACCCTTGAGCGCCTTGCCGATCGTCTTGATCCGATCCTTAGGCTTAGGATGTGTCTTGACGAAGTCTTTCCCGCCCTTCACGAAACGTTCCTGCATGTTCCGCATCAGCGTCACGCTCTCATGTGCTTCGTACCCGATGCGCATCATAATAATCAACGCATCGGTGTCTGCCCGCTTCTCCAGCTTCTTGCCGTAACCCCGGGCCATGATCTGTTTACTCACATCTTTCACCATGTCGCCGAACACACCGACCGCTGCCGCGACATCCCCGCCGCCGAAGCCTGACGCCGCCAGGAACACCGCCTCGGTCCCGAACTTCTTCCATCGGCTATTTTTGATCAACTCGACCCCGTGGCGGTTCTGCACATGGGCGACCTCGTGCGCCAGCACCGCCGCGAGTTGGTCCTCGTTTTCGCAGGCCCGCAGCATCCCCCGGGTGATGAAGATGATCCCCCCAGGCGCAGCAAAGGCGTTGACCTCGTCGCTGTCGAGGATAAAGAAGTGATACCCGCCATAGGTCTGCGGCATATCACTGTGCGCCGCGACCGTCTGCCCGACCAGTGTGACGTACCGGTTGGCCGACGGGTCACGGTACAACTCATATGTGCTAAGGATATTCGCCGCGATCGCCCGGCCAAGGTAGTGCTCTTGCTGATAAGTAAACCCACGCTTGGCCTCAGCGGCGCTCTTGATCGTCTTGCCCATCTGGAAGATGTCGATGTTGATGCCGTCGTTGTCGCTGCCGCCTATCCCGATGCCGAACTGCGACATCCCAGGCTGAACGAACACAACAAGCACCGTCACGCTCAGCAGGCACATAGCCAATAACCGCGAGAATGATCGTGGGTGTATTTTCATTGCACACCCCCCGGCCAATTCTTAAGTTCACCGTCGCGCATGAACCCGATCGTTTCAGCACGAGAGACACGGCCAGCAGGTTCTTTAACGAGCCGATCCAGCAGCTTGTAGGCGGCTTCAAGCTCCTCGTTTTCCTCACGGAACTTGTCTTCGATTTCCTGATTGAACCCCCGGCCGCCGGCGGTCAGTTCTTCCTGATTCGCCTTGACGTTGGCATCGGTTTCGCCAGCTTCGAGTTTGATTTTAGATTTAGTCAGCGCCGACGCGTGCATCCAGCCGGCGACGGCCGGTTCCTGCGCTTGCACCTTCATCCAGCCGTCTGTTTCTTCCAACACACCTACCGGGTTGCCATAAGCCAGCGTCGAGGCAACCTCCGCGAGGAAGCTGGGGGTATGACGCACCACCGCCTCATTGACCTGGACGTTCATGGCTTTGAACGCTTGCTTATCCTTATCACCATCGGGCTTTTTCTTGGCGTTAGCAGACACGACCAGGCCCATCGCAATCAGCGTGATACATAGATATGTCCAGGTGCGCAGTTTCATGGCGGCTCCTTGCTGCACGCCATGGTAAACCCAGCCGTGGTGAAAGGGAAGAAAAAGCCCCGAGACGGCTGTCTCGGGGCTTTGGGTGAAGGGGGAGATAGTCAGGATGCGGTGGTGTGGTTATCTGTTTAGTCCACCTCCGTAAAGCCCTTGCCGGGCATGCGGTGGAACTTCTTGCCGTCGGGCCGGGTCAGCGTTGCTTCGCCGGAGGACTTAAAATCGATCCGTGTGCCATCGGGGAAGTGCGCGGTCCCGTCGCCGTCGCGGTTGGTGGTTTTTCGGTAGCCGCCGGGTTCCGTCACGGTCGTGTCGCCGTTGGCTCGCTTGATGACGCGCTTGCCGTCCTTGTGAGTCGTGACGGTGTCGCCATTTTTCATCTTGATCTCGCGTCGGCCATCGGGGTACTCGGTGATCTGATCGCCGTTGGGCAGCTTGGTGACTTTGGGCTGCTTGGGTGTTGGTTTAACGGTGGGCTTGGGTGTGGGTTTAGGTTTGGGCTTGGGGGTCGTGCTGCTTGGCCCGTTGCCGGTTTTCGTCGTGGTGGCGGGTTGGCCAGGCTCACGGATCACGCCGGCGTTCTTGAGCGCGTCGATGATGGCCCGGCGTTGCGCTCGCTCTTCAGCGCGACGGCGGTTGTAGTCGGTATCACCGATCGGGATGGTCGTGTGGTCGTAGAACCGCTGGTTAAGCCCGCGGAGCACGATGGGCCGAATGATGTTCTCACGACCCCAACGCTCACCTGAGTAGCCCTGCCCGTCACGGAGCACCTCGATGCGCGGGATGTTCGACTGGCTATGGAAATCACGCACGCCCAGGTCTCGGATAGGCTGGCTCTGGGTATCGAGGTATCGGGATTCGATCTGCACCTGGCTTCTGCATCGAGCGTCGGCAGGCGCGACGGCGAAAAAAGTCAGCACCGCCACAGCGGCGAGTGACTTGACGACCTTGATGCCCTTGCGGTTGCGGGTTGTGATCTGTGATGCTTTCATGGTGTGGTCCTTTCGTTTGACGGTTCTGGTTTGTGTGTCCTTGTGGGTAGTTGCGATGGCCGAGCCACAGGGGTCGGTCGGGTAATTGTTTTTCAAGAGCAAGTCCGGGGCAGACCTGTAAGTGCTTTCTGTAAAGACAATTAAGATTCGCCCGGCTGCTTCAATAACGTCACTACCAGGATCGGTTCGCGTAAAGGCTTAGGCTGAGTGGGGAATAGTTCTCTATTGTGGAGCGTTTTATTACCCAAGATTGGGTAATATTACTCATATTTATGCCCCCAGCGATCGTTTCGATGAGGCTGACCCGACCGCCCCGACGGCACCGTGTGGGGTGCCGCCGGGTATTCTGCCGGGGGTCTGGCCGGGGGTCTAGCCGGGGGTCTGGTGGTTATCTCAAGAGCTTCCGCAGGGTTTCGTTGCGAGGCTCGCGTCCGGGACGGGGGATGCGGTCGTCTGGCCGAGAAGGCTGACGAGGTCCGGTGTTCTGCCGGGGCTGGGGGGTTGTGCTCGGCTGTGATTCCTGCTGGGACTGGCGGATCAACGCATCCAAGCGTGCCTGTCGAGCGGCTTCCACGCGTGCGGCCTCGGCCTCACGCGCCGCCTGAGCCTGCGCGGCCTGCGCGGCAGCCTGGGCCTGACGCTGAGCCTGCTCGGCCACCGCCTGCCCGTAGTTCGCCGCCGACTGCGCCGCGTCCGCTTCGTACGACTCGGCAGCAGCATCATCATTCGCCGCAGAACGGTCCAACCCGTTGGCCGAGTCTTCCAGGATGTCCGAAAGATCGTCGTAAGTCTCCGCCTGACCTTCGTGGAACTCACGATTTTCATCGGTCTTGGCGTCCTTAGCCCTTTGACGTGATGCCTCGGCATTCGCACGGGCACGGGCCGCGTCGGCTCGCCACTGCTCGGCACGCTCTCGGTAGCCGGCAGCGTCGGCACGAAGCTTCGCAGCCTTATCCAGGTAGTACTTGATCAGGCCCGGGCCGCTGCTCACCTCAACCCCCAGCCGCCCGTCATTAAGTTCACCCGCATTGATCGGGCGGACGGTCGGGGGGTACTCGGGGATCGGCGGCGAAACCTTGATAGGAGTGAAATCACCACCGGCGACACGGTAATAGGTCTTGGGCGTTTCGGGGCCACCGACGTATTCGTTGGTGACGGTCATTCCCTGCGCCAACTGGTTGCCGATCGCCGCACGGGTGGCCAACTCATCGGTCGCGGTGTTGTAGTAGTTGTAGTCATAAACGTGGCCGGGCTGGCTGCGGGCGATCAGGGACTGAGCCGTATTGGCCGAATTAATCCGGGCATTGTTGGCAATCCGGTTATTGATCTCGTGGCGGTTCACCTCCGGGCACGGCGAACTGTTCGTCGCATAGCGGGTCGTTGCCGGCTGGTTCTGAGAAGCCACGGTCGGCTCTGTCGTTGTCGCGGTGGTGGCTGTCTCGTGAGTCGTTGTCGTAGTCGTAGGGGTGTTGGTTTCATGCATCACCGTGGTGTCGGTCTGGGTGGTGGACGGCAGCGATTCGGTGCGGGTCTGGGTCTGTGACGGTGTGGCCGTTGTGGTGCGGGTGGCCGGGGTGTTGTTACTGGTCTGGCTGGTCGTCGATGTCGTCGAAGTTGGCATATGTGTCGTGCTTGGCAGGGTCTCTGTGGGCTGGGGCTGCGTATTCACCGAAGTATTGACCCGCGTGTTCAGCCCGCCGACACGGGTATTGGCGACCGGGAAACCCAGGGGGTTGGTGCCGACCGTCGGGGTCCGGGGGGTCGTGCCAGGCAATGTTTCCATCGGCTCGGTCTGTGTAGCGACCCGTGTGTTCAGCCCGGCGTTACGGCTGGTGAACACGGGATTACCCAAGCGATAACGCGTTGGCTGAACGACCTCGCGCTTGATGACGGGTGTATTCGTCACCGTGGTCCGAGGGTTGACTGTCGTGTTCATCGGCGAGGTGTAGATCGTGCCGGCGTTCACAGGGTAAGCCCGTTGAACATTGCCCGAAGTAGCCGGGTTGTAAGGCGAACTTGGCGAGTAGGGCGAAACGTACCCGGTCGCCTGTCGGGCTTGCGTCGCTTGGGTAGCGTTCCTTGCCTGAGTCGCGTACCCGCCGCCGGGGTAGGTCGTCTGGGTGCCGGTCACGATGGCGGTTTCGTTGGCCATCAGCGGTGCGCCAGCCAGAGTCAGTGCCGCAAGGGCGGTGATCAGGGTGGAGGGCTTGGGGTGCTTCCGGGGTCGAGTCACGGTGGTGGTCTTGCGAGTCTTCATGGTCATGCTCCTTGGGTTTGTGTCTGTTGACACGGGTGTTGGGTTTGTGGTCTGGGTTTCGTTCCCGGGCAATCCGCCCGGGGTGCTGTGGTTGATGCTTGTGTTCATGGCTTATCCACTTTCGTATTAGTCGTTGTAGATCCGTAGCAGGTCAGAGGCGTCGTGCCCGGCCTTGAACCAGTCGTTCCAGTACTCCATCGTGCGGGTCTCGGAGTTACCGTTTTTGTCGGTGACGGTGAGTGTGTCCCGCTGGGGGTTGTAGTCCAGGGTGATCCCGTCGGGGCGGGTTGTGATGGTGTGGCCGTCCTTGCCCTTGCGTGTCGATACACGTCCGTCGGGGAACACCTCGGTCTGATCGCCGTTGGGCCTGGTCACGCTGGAACCCGAGCCGTCGTTGTCTGGGCCGGTCCAGATTTCGGTTCCATCCTTGAGCGTGATCTTCACGGAGTTGTCGAACCTGCTGGTCTCAACGCTAGTGGCGTCTTTCAGGTCGTCCGCGCTGACCCCGGCCCGACGCAGGGTGTCGCTGAGCGTGGTGTTGTCCGGGCTCTTGTGACCTGGAATCGGATCGAGCAGGTCCAGGATGGTGTCGGCGGGATAACCCTTGGCGTACCAACCCTTGAAAAAATCCAACGGCTTGGTCATCACTCGGCCGTGCTTGTCGACGATCGTCAGGCTGTCCTGTTTAGGGTTGTAAAGAGTCGTGGCCCCGTTGGGGTGGTGGGTGATGGTGTCGCCGTTAAGACCTTCACGTGTAGACACTCGGCCATCAGGGGAGACGTTGATCTCATCGCCGTTGGGGCGGGTGACGCTGGTGCCCAGGCCGTCGCTATCCGCACCGGTCATGATGACCGTGCCGTCGGCGAGGGTGATCGTGGTGGAGCCATACCTGTCGGTTCCGGTCTTGGCACCCTTGAGCCGTTTGGGATCAATCCCAGCCCGTTCCAGGGCCTTATCCAGCGTGGTGTTGGTCGTGTTCTTTTTACCGCCTGCATTATTGTTTTTGTTCGCTGCGTTCTTCAGGCCATTCATTAGCTGGTCACGGTCAGCCAGTTCTCCGTCCTTGGTGCGCGTCCCGTTGGGGTTCGGCAGCACGGGTCCGTTGTGCTTGAGTAGTGAGCCGGCTTCGTTGGCGGCACGGGTCCGGGTGCCGTTGGTGTTGCGGTTGTCACGACCGGTCTTCGGGCACGGGTTCTTGCTACGATTCATACGCTCAGCTTCGAGGTCGCGAGGCGGGCGGTAGCCGGTTGGCGTCTTGACCCGGGGCAGGCCGGGCAACCCATCTTCGGGCCGTGTGCCGGACTTGCTGTTGGCACGCTCGTTCTCAATATCCCGCACGACGCGGGTTCCGGTCTTGGTCTTCACTCTTGGCTCGCCCAAAAGCCCGTCGCGGGGGTCTTCACTTAAACGGTGAGCAGGGCCGTCGTTCTTCGTGCCAGTCTTCGGGCAGGGCTTGTCGTCGGCGTTGGCGGTGGAGGCTACGAGCAGGGCGGTCGCCACGGCCAGGGTCAGGAGAATGTTTTCTAAACGGTTCATATCTGTAGTCCTTATGGTTTGTGTGTTTGTGCTAATGGCTAAGTGCTAATGGCTAACGGCTTCACTCAATCACCAGGTCGTTGCGTTGCGGCTCGGTATCCAGAATCTTGTGGTATTCGCCGATCGCCAGCTTCTCTTCGACCTCGGTGACGGTTATCGTGCCGATCTGACGCTTGCGCTGGCCCAACAGTTCGCCGGTGGTCGGGTCGGTCAGGGTCTTGGTGATCCGGTAGACCTTGAAGCTGTCACCAATATGGATGTTGCTGTTGCTGCCCGCGTTTAGGTAGACCTCGCCAAGCTCAGCATCCACAACCCGGCCGGTCCACTTGACCGCAGCGGCCTCGGTGGCGAATAGCCTTGCGACCTCGTTGATCGCACGTCGGCTGGCCTCACCCAGTGGGGTGCTGTTGAACTTGTTGCCGCCGAAGCTGAAGCCCTTGAAGTTGATGTTGCCCGCGATGGCGCTGGACTTGATCTTCTCGCGGACGGTGTAGCTCTTAACTACCTGCCCGGTCGTGGAATCGACGATGCGGACATCGATGCCGACGTAGCCCTTGGAGAACTGTGGGGAGATCGAGCCGCCTAAGTTCGAGCCACTGAAGCCGAAGCTGAACCCGCCGCCGGAGTTGTTCTGCCCGAATTCGGTGACGCTGGCCATAATCAGAAGCTGTGCGCCAAAGAGGTTCCCCGCCTGGGCGCCACTCTCAGCATTGGTCAGCCCGTTGGCGGCAAGCTGTTGCTCACTCATGACCGTGCTGAGGCTGCCGCGTTCCAAGACGATGAAGCGGTCGGATTCGATCAGTGCGGTGGTCAGCATCGCCGACAGCCCGCCGCCTACATCCCAGCCGCCGTGTGCGGACGTAAACGAACCGATCGCATCAAAATGAGCCACCGCCACGGTCCGCTTGGGGCCGGGGATCGTGGGAAGCGGGGCGGACAACATCGCCAGCAGTTCAGCGTCCTCAGCCTGGCGTGCTTCCTGATCTCGCTTGCGGTTCTTCTCTTTGTCGCCGAACCAGGCATTGGCGGGCGAAGCGCCCAGAGTCAACATCAGAACAGCCAGGGTCAGGATCGAAATTTTGTGGGTCTGGGTCGTCATGGTCAGGTCCCTTTCACGGGGGTTTGGAGTTTTGAGTCTGCCTGAGTAATCACGAGAGGCATGCCGCAACGGCTCGAACGGGGGTTAGTTGTGTTGGGATTTGGTGGTTTGTTAGACCGAGGATTCTTGGCAAGATGCTTTTAATAAACCACTTACAACGATAATGAGAGGGCGTAAAAAACCTTCGCCACGCCAAATTCCAAGTGGGACGGTTTAGGTGATGGGCTTAAAATGAGTGAAATTACCCAATTGGTAAGGTGTATATTCCCCGATATAGGGTAATATGATCTGTATCCACTTCTCCTCGGAGGCCCCCATGCCCGACCACCTGATCCCGCAAACCGCCACCGCGTTAGACCGCAAGACCCTGTTGGCCCTGGTCGAAGCAAGCCACGCCGTGAACCGTGGCCTGGAACTGGCGGAAGTCTTCGAGTTATTGGTGCGTAGCGCCGCAAACGTGCTGAACGCACAGGGTGCCAGCGTGCTGATGTTGTCGGATGCAGGGGACGAGTTGGTGTTTCAGGCGGCGGTCGGGCCTGGTAGCCGGGGACTTATCAACACACGCATCGGCCACGATCAAGGCATCGCAGGCCAGGTTATCAAGACCGGCCGGGCGGCGCGGATCGACGACACCGCCCTGAACAGAAACTTTCTCCCCGATATAGATCGCAAGACCCGCACCCGCACCCATAGCCTGCTCGCCGCTCCCCTGGTCTTTGCCGGCAAAACCATCGGCGTCGTTGAAGTCATCAACCCAACTAAGAAAAAACAATTCACCGACCGAGACCTGGAACTACTCAAACTCTTCGCCAACCTCACCGCCTCCGCCGCACGCAACGCCCAGGCACTGGACCGACTCACCCGTGAGAACCTGACACTCCGTGACGCCGCACCCCCGCCGATCGTCGTCGGCAACGCACCATCCATCCGCGCAGCACTCCGCCTTGCACGCAAAGTCGCCCCCACCCGAACCACCGTCCTGCTCACCGGCCAAACCGGCACCGGCAAAGAAGTCATCGCCCGCGCGCTTCACAACCTAAGCCCGCGCCGTGATTCCCCCTTTGTCGCCGTCAACTGCGCCGCACTCGCCGAAACCTTATTAGAGAGCGAATTGTTCGGCCACGAGAAGGGTGCCTTCACCGGCGCATCCGAACAACGCGCCGGGCGCTTCGAGTTGGCGGAGGGTGGCACACTCTTCCTCGACGAGATCGGTGAGATGGGCCTGTCCAGCCAGTCACGCCTGCTTCGCGTCCTTCAGGAGCGGGAGTTCGTGCGTGTCGGCGGAACACAAACACTCCGCTGTGATGTCCGTGTGATCGCCGCCACCAACCGCGACCTCAAGGCCGAGTCGTCGCTTGGCCGATTCCGCGAAGACCTCTACTACCGCCTGAACGTCTTCCCGATCGAGCTTCCGCCGTTGGCCGACCGTTTGGAAGATGTGCCCGCACTCGTGACGCATTTCCTGGACCAGCTAGGCCCGGAACTGGGCATCGAATCCATCACCATCACCGACGAAGCACTCGCCTCAATGTCAGCCTACCATTGGCCGGGCAATATCCGCGAGCTGCGCAACATTACCGAGCGTGCAGCGCTACTTAGCGACGGGCGTATCGGATTACATGACTTACCCAATGAAGTCACGTCCGAAACATCCCCGGCAAGCGACCCATCATCCTGGCAACAGCCCGCACCCAATACCACAAACGCCACGCCGCAGACCCCCGCCGGGACAACCGGCTCACGCCTCGCGAACCAGGAACGCGAGCTGGTCTATCGCACCCTGACCCAGACCGGCTGGAACCAGACCGCCGCCGCACGAAAGCTCGGCGTCACCCGCGATGTGCTGCGCTACCGTGTAAAAAAATACAACCTGATCCGCCCGGATTAAAGTGGTGTCACCGCGAAGGCGCGAAGAGCGCGAAGAAAACCGGGAGAATGGCCCACATATTTTTACAGATTACACAGATGGGGCCTCTGAATAACCGCGGCTGAGGCTGCTTTAGCAGCCGTGGTTGTTCAGAATCACGCACCGCGGAAGGTTATTCAGAGGCCCCAGATTTAAGAATACCAAGGCCAACCCTCTCTTAATCTGTGTCAATCTGTGAAAATCTGTGGGCCTTTCTTCCTTACTTTCCTTCGCGCTCTTCGCGCCTTCGCGGTTAACCCTCCTCGCCAGCCAGCGCACCTTCACGCAGCCACAGCCTACGATCCGCCGACGCCGCGATTTCCAGGTCGTGCGTCACCATCACAATCGTTTGACCCTGTTGGTGTAGCTCCGCGATCAGTTCCATGATCTGCTTGCCGGTATCGGTGTCGAGGTTCCCGGTTGGCTCGTCGGCAAGCAGCAGATCGGGTTCATTCACAAGCGCCCGTGCGATGGCGACGCGCTGGCGTTCCCCGCCGGAGAGTTTGCCCGGGCGATGCCCCATCCTTTCGCCCAGACCGACCCGGTTAAGCAACTCAATCGCTCGTTTCCGGGCCTCGCCTCGCCGGCCAGGCCAACCCAGGATCGACGAACGGATCATCGCCCCGATCAATACGTTCTCCAACGCGGTCAGCTCCGGCAGCAGGTGGTAACTCTGAAAAACAAACCCGACGTGGCGGTTTCGGTATCGATCGATCGCAGCGCCGGGGAGCTTAAAGATGTCTCGCCCTTCAAACGAAACCGATCCCTGCTCCGGCCGATCAAGCCCACCGATCAGATGCAGCAGTGTACTCTTGCCCGAACCCGACGCACCCAACACCGCAACCCATTCGCCTTGCTGCACATCCAGATCAACACCCTGCAACACGTGCAGATCCTGCCCGCCGATGTGGTAGTGCTTATGCAGGTCGGTGACGTTGAGCAGGGGGGAGCCGGGGGAACCGGGGGGGGCTGGGGTCTGGGGTCTGGGGTCCAGGGTCTGGGAACCTGAGGCCGATGAACTTGTTGTGTTGTTTTCGTTCATGGCAATCTCAATACCCTATGCTCTAGACCCAATACCCTAGCCCCCAGACCCGATCCTACTCATACCTCAGCGCTTCGACCGGGTCGAGCCGGGCCGCGAATATCGCTGGGATCAAGGCCCCGATGACGCTGGATAAAATCGCACCCAGCCCAATGAACAGCGCGTCATAGAACTTGACCTTGTCGGGGATGCGGTCAAAGAAATACGTCTGCGGGTCCCACATCTTGAAGCTGATCGCGTGGTTGAGTTTGTAGGCCAGGTCTTCAACCTGATCCAGGCTGACCCATGCACCAATAAGCCCAATGAGCAGCAGCAGCGTCGCCAATATCATCGCATTGCGCAGTGTTTTACGTTTGGGATACCCAATAGCTCCGCCGACCACCGCGCCGATCAAAGCTCCGCCCCCCGCACACCAGGCGTAATGCGCACTCACGCCCAGATGGTTCGCCAGCCAGAACTGGATCTCGTTGAGGTGCCAAACGACCGAGACCGCTAGAGCTAAACCCAGGAACGATCCAACCACACCGACCGCTAACCCATAACCCAGGAACAGGCTCATGATGCCGACCTGGCTCGCGCCGACCGCACGCAACACCCCGATGTCCCGCGTCTTTTCAAGCACCGTCATGTAGAACGTCGTCGCTACCATCACCACCGCAACGATGCTGATGATGATAAACAGGAACGTCACCATGCCCTTTTCGTTTTTCACCGCGTTGATAAATTGCGCGTGGCGCTGCTCCCAGGTACGCACCGCTGGGGCGACTAAATTGGGATGTGCCTCGGCGAATCCGGAAACCGTTCTCTGGATGGCCGAGTGTACCTGTGCAAGCGTATAACCCTCTGCGCCCTTCACCACGATCTCCGACGCACGAGCCTGCTTGACCGATGTGGCACCGGGGATCTCGTCGCCCGTCTCCGGGTCAAACGCCTGGCTTTCCTTCCGATCCATCCCCAGCAATTTCTGCAAAACCTCGAACCGTACAAATACCTGGCTCTTGTCGATGTCGTAAAGGCCCGACTTAAACTCGTTGATCACAGCCGCCTTAAGATAGCTCGGCCCGATCTCCGCCGGTGCGCCGCGCTCGGTCAACGGAAGCACCGTGATCGCGGCCTCCTGCTGCACAGCACTATTGCCAAAGTCGTATTGCCCCTGCTTGTCGCGGTAGTGCCAGGGGTTGACTTCGACTCCGATCACCACCCCCGGCATGTCGATCGAGGCCGGCTTAAGCGCCATCGCCTGAGCGTGCAGGTCGAATCCCGCAGGCGTCGCACCAGAACCCTCCCGCTGCACACCAAGACGGTCATACACATCGTCCGCCGACCACATCAGCGTGTCTTCATAACGAACGATCTTCGAGAAGTCCGTCGGCTCGATCCCCATGATGTTCACACCCATCGTCTGCCCATCAAGGTTGATCATCCCAAAAGTAGTGACCACCGACGAAACCGCCGAGACCTCCGGCAGCTCTTCAATCTGCTCCGCCAACTCTTCGTAATAAGCAAACCCCGTCATCGACCGCGCCATCACGCTCACATCCCCCGTGAGTTGCCTGGCGGAGGTCTGCAACAGGTCTAAAAATCCGCCCATCACGCTGATGACAATGATCACCATCGCCGTACACAACATCACCGCCAACGCCGCAAACATCGGCCCCAGCTTGCGGTGCAGGTACTTCAGGATGAGGGTGAGTTTGTACATGAGGAAAATATTGAAAGCTGGAAAACTAGAAATCTGAAAATAGGCAAAGGCGGTCGCAGTTGTCGTTACGTTTGTTGAGTATCAACATTTCTATTTTTCCAGCTTTCTAGCTTTTTAGTTTTCCACAGGCCGCATCAGTGGGAACAAAATCACGTCACGGATGCTGCGTTGACCGGTCAAGAGCATCACCAGCCGGTCGATCCCCAGGCCTAAACCACCGGCCGGCGGCATGCCGACACGCAATGCTTCCAGGAAATCCTCGTCCAGTGAGCGGAAGGTGCTCTCTTCGTCGTCCGCGCCGGCGAGCTGTTCCTTGAACTTCGCTTCTTGGATATCGGGGTCGTTCAACTCGGTGTAGGCCGGCCCGATCTCCATCTCGCCGATGAACAAATCCCACCGTTCACACAGATCGGGGTTGTCTCTGCGGGGCCGAGTCAGTGGGCTGATCACGCTTGGGTAATCCATCACAAATGTTGGCTGCACAAGCCCGCCTTCCGCGGTCGCCTCGAACACCTCGTTCACCACCAGCCAGTTGTCCATCCCCTTTTCTTTCAGCCCAAGCGACCGCGCCTTCTCCCGGACCTTATCAAAGTCGGTTATCTCAAACCCGTTGGCGTTCTGGAAAAGCTCTGCATACGTCACGCGCGTAAACGGCTTGCTGTAATCGATTGCTGTCCCGTCCCATTCGATGATCCCGTCGTCCTTGATCATGGTCGCCAGATGGCGGATCAGGGATTCGGTCAGCTCCATCATGGTCATGTAATCGCCGAACGCCTGGTAGACCTCCATCGCCGTAAACTCGGGGTTGTGCGAGCGGTCCACACCCTCGTTGCGGAAGTTGCGGTTGATCTCGTAAACCCTCGGCAGCCCGCCGACCATCAGACGTTTGAGATATAGCTCCGGTGCGATCCGCAGGAACAGCGGGATATCCAGCGCGTTGTGATGCGTGCTAAACGGTCTCGCCGCCGCGCCGCCCGCGATCGGCTGGAGCATCGGCGTCTCGACCTCCATAAACTCACGCCCGTCCATAAACCTTCGTATCTCGCTGACGATCTTTGACCGCTGCTGGAATGTCTGGATCACCTCCGGGTTGGCGTACATATCGACGTAGCGCTTGCGGTAACGTTGCTCGGGGTCTTGCAACCCCTGGAACTTGTTCGGCGGAAGCGCCAAACTCTTGGCCGCCACCCCAAACGCCGAATTATCTACATCGCCTGCGCCGTCTGCTCCAGATTCCCCGCCGCCCTCTGCCGCTTGCGGCTTCGCGGTCGCCCACACCGTGATCTCCCCGGTCTTGGTCTTGGCGAGCGGCCCTTCTGCGGTGACGATATCCGACAGCTCCACCAGCTTGGCGACCTTAAACGCCTCCGGCCCGACCAGCTTCTTACTCACCGCAAGCTGCAGGTCGCCCGTGTGGTCGCGGAGGCTTATGAAGATCAGGTTGCCCATCAGCCGGTGCTGGATCACACGCCCAGCGATCTTCACCACGGGCCGACGGTCATCATCCGGACTCTCTTTATGGGCAAGGTCGGCCTGCTCGTCGTACTGCGCTCTGGCATCTGTCAGCGTGACCAACCCATCGACTCGGCCGCCAAAAGGTTCCACGCTGAACTCGTCGCGCATCCGATTTAGTCGGTTGCGCCGGTCGGCCAGCAGATCCCGGGCTGGGCGTTGAGGGGCCTGATCGTCCTGTACGGGCTTGCTCATAGCGGGCAATCCTATCAAAGAAAACCCCGCCGGTCCTTGTGGGACGGCGGGGCGGTTGAAGTCTTGGTTTCCGGTGTCCCGGCCGGGTCGAAACCTCGGCAAGTATTATTCGGTGTCAGCGGATGCAGCGGCTTCTGCAGCGGCCTTCTCTTTGGCCTGCGATTCAGCGCGGGCGGTGTCAGCCTTGCCCTGCTGTTCGTTCAGCCAGCCCAAGCCACTCTTGCGGTCACGCAGGCGGCGCTTCTTGCCTACGCGGTCGCGCAGGTAGTAGAGCTTGGCCCGCCGGGTGTGGCCGTGGCGGACGATTTCGATCTTCGCCACGCGGGGCGAATTGATCGGGAACGTCCGTTCGACGCCCTCGTTGGCGACGATACGTCGAACGGTGATAGTTTCTTCCAGCCCGGCGTTCTGGCGTTTGATGACCACGCCGGTGAACACCTGGATGCGCTCTTTAACGCCCTCGATGATCCGCACATGGACATCGATCGTGTCGCCGACACTGACCACGGGTAGGTCGGTTTTAAGCTGTGACTGCTGAACTGCTTGAAGTATCGCGTCGCTCATGGCGAAGCCTTCCATCTATAAGGTTTGACGAGATATCCGGGGTCTGGCCGGGGACTATCCGGGGGGGGGATATCTGGGGGTCCGGGGGTGCCGTCTTGTATTCCGGGGGCAAGGCCCATCGATCCGAGCCGAGCAGTATATATAAGCCTGTCTGGGCTGTCGAGTGGGGGGCGGAGAAAAGCAGGAAAGCTGGAAATACGGAAAGCGGGACGGCCTCGACAGCGGCACGCTAAATCCGATCCTCCGATCCCCGCCCCCCTGGCCTCGATCCCGAAACCTCTGTCCATGACCGCCCCCTCCCCCCTTGTTGGGGCGGATATTGTTGTAATTCTTTTGTATGCAATTGTTTGCGGTGATGTCCGTTTCAGTGGGTAGGTCATCGTTGTACTCTGCCAAATTCATTATTAACGGGTGTATTTGCAGTAAGTTACAGTCAATTATCACGATGTCCGTTTCATGTCCGGGTGGGGGTGAATGCCTGTCGTGTGATGTCCGGGGTGACTTCGGTGTGACTTCGGTGTGACTTCGGGGGCGTCCCGGGGGTGCCCGGGGTTGTCCGGGGGTGTCCGATCAGCGATTGTTTGGCCTTGCATGTTCATTGAATAACCTGCCTGAGACCCCACCGAAGCACCGAGGCGGTGCATCAGTGGGCTTTGTTAGGAGTATTTCAAAGAGTTCATTCGTGTTCGGCCTATCCGTGGGGATCGCGGTGGCGGGCGGTACTCAGAAAAAAACGGCCCTCCTATATAGGGGCGATGTGCCGTGACTGTGCGCATGAAGATGGTGGTCATCTGCAAGTCGGCCAGGAATCTCTATGCTGATGCCACTGGTTTGAATCAAGCCGTTCATGTCATGGTTAATAAATGTTCTTGAATGGTCAGCCAACACGCTTACAATCGGATTTAGCATGGAAGCCAACACATGAAATCACTTGAGTTATTTGTCGGGGCCGGGGGGTTAGCGCTGGGGACAGCCCGCGCTGGCATGCGTCACGAGGCAGCCATTGAATGGAACCGTAATGCCTGTGCCACGTTACGCCGCAATCAGGCAGAAGGGGTCGCCAAAGTGCGTAATTGGCGGATCGTAGAGGGGGATGTACGGGATTACGACTTCGCCCAGCATCATGGGGAGATAGACTTCGTGGTCGGTGGCCCCCCGTGCCAGCCATTTTCACTTGGCGGTCGTTTAGCTAATCAGGTCTAGCAAAACGGCTTGTTGGAGTATTAAATAATGAAACAGCCAAAAACCGCTTCCGAGCATAAGGTGTTCTGGAGTCTTTATGTGGCCGATGAAGAAGAAGTGGTCTTGTGTGAAACACAGGAAGATGCGATCAGATTAAAAAAAGCATGGAGCCGATCGACTCATGTTTCTGGTCCCTTTGAGCATCCAAGGCATGAACTACCATTAGTTCGAGCAGCATACGATGCTTCAACTCGGATCGAAGAGATGCTATCGAAGTCAAATATTGAAGGCGGGCTTCGAGAAGAATTAGTGGTCCTTCCGGGATTTCCGTGGGTGTTGATTGAGAGTAAAACGGGTACCTAAGGAGTGTGCCCATGCGAGATGCGGAGCTATATCAGACGATCCTGGGGCTATCTGAGCCTTGGTCGGTCGGGCGTGTGCAGTTGGATGTGGATGTTCAGCGTGTAGACATCTGGGTCGAACACGAGTCGGGGGCGC
>JAJRRS010000189.1 GCA_024279275.1 Planctomycetota bacterium
CTGGCACCCCCGTTGCGTTCTGACCGGGGGCGGCGTGCCGTTGCGCCGCATTGGAAGTTCAGCCTCGTTGACAGGATGTATCAAGCGATGAATGAACAGGTCTGGTTGCCTTTGATCCGATCTTCGAGCCAGCAGACGCTGGGCGAAGCGATACTGCGTCTGGCCTCTTTGGCGCAGGCGTCGCATCAGCAACAGACCGCGGACGGTTACCACGGAGGAGATGTCAGCGATGTATGGGTCGACGGACCGGCCCCGCAGGACGTAGTCGCCGTCAACATCGACGGCTTGGACCACACGGAGGTGGACCGATGAACTACGGCCTGTATCTGTCCGCTTCCGGCGTCTTGTCCAATACCTATCGGCAGGACGTCTTTGCAAATAACCTGGCGAACGTCGAGACACCCGGCTTCAAGCCCGACATGCCCTCGATACGTCAGCGCGACCCAGAAGCCATCGAAGACAACCTGGGCTTCCAAGGCGCAAACGAATTACTCGACCGACTAGGCGGCGGCGTCCTCGCAGGCAGGCAGCGCATCAACTTCACCCAGGGCGCGCCACGCCTCACTAACAACCCACTGGATGCCGCGCTCACTCTGAAAAACCAGTTCTTCGCCATCCAGACGATCGACACCGACACCGGCGAAACCCAGGTACGCCTGACCCGCGACGGCCGATTTACGATGGACGGAAACACCAAGGAACTAATCACACAGTCAGGCCACCGCGTTCTGAACGCCTCGGACCAACCCATCGTCCTCGATGGCGAGGGTGTCGCATCCATCAGCGAAAACGGCCAGATCCTGCTCAATGGCCAACCCACCGGACAGCAACTCCAGATATCTCAGGTCAACAACCTGGACTCCCTGACCAAACTCGGCCAAGGCCTGTTCGCCTTCCAAGGCAAAGACATCAGAGAAGCAGTCCAGAACCCAAGTATCAAGCCCGGCTTCATTGAAGCCAGCGGCGTCGATCCCATCATGACCATGATGCAGATCGTCGCCGCCACCAAGGCCGCCACTGGCAACGCCAACATGATTAAGTATCACGACAAGATCCTCGACCAGGCGGTCAACACACTGGGGCGAGTCGGTTAATTGATGTTCGAGTTTCACCCGGCACTCACGCCGACGCAATGATGAGGTAATCCATGGCCATCGCAGCACTACATTCAGCAGCCTCGGGACTTAGCGCCCTCTCCACCTCCATCGACGTCACCGCCAACAACCTCGCCAACGCCAACACCGTCGGCTTCAAGGCTTCTCGCACCAACTTCGAAGACCTCATGTATCTCCAAAAAGCCCAACCCGGCGTCGAAAACGCCAACGGCGATCAACGACCCGCTGGCATCCAGGTCGGCCTTGGTACACGTCTCAGCAACACACAGGCTGACTTCACCATCGGCAGCCCACTATCCACCGGCCAGGACTTCGACATGATGATCCAGGGCGAAGGATTCTTTAAGGTCTCCATACTCCCCGATCAGGGCGACGGCATCGGATACACGCGAGCAGGCAACCTCTTTAGAAATAGAGACGGCGACCTGGTCCTGGGCAACAGTAACGGCCCACGCATCGAACCCGTCATCAACATCCCCGAAGGCATCACCGGCATCGAAATCTCAGAAGACGGCACGATCTCAGGCTTCGCACCCGGGGCCGTCGAACCGACTCAACTCGGCCAAGTCGAGATATCCACCTTCGTCAATCGCGCAGGACTCGAATCCATCGGCGGAAACATCTTCACCGAAACCACTTCCTCAGGCGCACCCATCTCCGGCACGCCCGGCGAGGGAACACTCGGCACAATCCTGCACAGGTATCTCGAATCTTCCAACGTCGATCCGGTCATCGAACTGGTCACGCTGATCAAAACACAACGCGCCTTCGAGATGAACAGCCAAACCATCCAGGCCGCCGACGAGGCACTCCAAGTCATCGGCAACCTCAGCAGGTTCTAAGTAAGTGATTAACGCCCGACAGGCCATGACTCAGTAAGGACGACCGTGATGTTTGATATCAAGCCTGACAACACACCAGGAGCAACCCTCCGCAGGCTTCTGCTTCTTCTGCTCATGGCTGTGGTCATGGCGTTTGGAATCGCCGCCCGCGCCGACTCCGTCAGGCTCTACGATCAGGTCGGCGTAGAGGGTCCAACCGTCACCCTCGCTCACGTCGCTCAACTACAAGGCACCTCAGCACAGTTGCATGGCAACATAGTCCTGGCAACACTCGAAGACGGCCACGCCCAATACACCGTCACACTCGACGCCATCGAAAAAGCACTCGACGACGCCGGCGTCAACTGGGGACGCGTCTCCCTAAGAGGCTTCAACACCTGCCTTGTCACACGCATCACCCAGCCACAAATCGCAACCCCAGACCAAGGCCAAGCCGTCGCCGCAAACATCGAGACACCCATCGGCCTGCAAACCGCGATGACACTCCGGGGCGTACTTGAACAACACATCAACGACCGCGCCGCTTCGCAATTGGGCGACATCCGTATCGACTTCTCAGAACGCGACGCCAAAAAACTGGACATCCCGATCCTAGGCCGATCCATCGAGATCGAACCGATCTCCACAAATACCCTCGGCAAAGTCCCCGTCGTGATCCGCCTATACGACGCACAACGCATCGCCGAAACGATCCGCGTCAACGCCAAGGTCCAACACGTCCTCCTCGCGGTCGTCGCCGACGGCCCGATCGCACGCGGCGAAGTCTTCACCCGCAGCCGATTAAAAGTCCAAGAGTGCTACGTCGACGATAACGCCGTCACACCCATCACCGACCCCACCGCAATCATCGGGAAAGAATCATCCATCTCATTGCGTGCTGGCGAGATGATCAGCATACGCAAGGTTAAGTCGCCGATCATGGTCAAACGTGGCGAACACGTCGAGGTCCGCTGTTTCATCGGTGGCCTGATCGTCAAGACCACCGGCTACGCCGCCGAAAACGGCTCACTCGACGACCTGATCAGACTACGCAGCGATTCCACCGGCGAAGACTACTACGCCGTCGTTACCGGCCGACATCAGGCCGTCGTTTCCTCATCCGTTACACCCATGGCTCCGGTAGTTACCACCCTCGCCAACAGCCAATCCCAGGGGGTCGCACCTTGAAATCGTTTGTCTCCACACTGCTATTCATAACCGTATCCGTAACGGCCATGCCCGCCATGCCCGCTTCCGGCCAGTCGTCTTCACTGTATCTCCGTCAGGAACCAGTCGCTTCTTCACCCGCCCAACCACAGACCCAAGGCACCGGCCAACTCTCCCCAGCTATCGCCGCCAGCAGCTACATCGCCGTGCTGTTACCCGAACCCAGGCAATTCATCAAGAACGATTTGGTCACCATCATCATCCGTGAATCCTTCAAGACAGATCTGCGATCCATCTTGAAAACCGAGAAGGATGTCGAACTCGCAGCGGAAATCACAGCCATGCCCCAGTTGGAGAAGCTCCTGGAACTGATGGTCACGCCCGAAACTTTCCCCAGCGGAAACCCCAAACTCGGCGTCACCGCCACCACCGACATGGATGGCAAAGGCCGATACCAACGTACCGAAAGCATGACCGGTCGGATGACCGCACGCATTGTCGATGTCAAGCCCAACGGCACGCTCGTACTCGAAGCACACCAGTCAGTCGCCAATGACGACGAGATACAAGCCATCATCCTCACAGGCACCTGCCGAGCCTCGGACATCACCATCGACAACACCGTCCTCTCCTCCGAACTCTACGACCTGAGCCTCAGCAAGCAACACAAGGGCGAGCTTAAAAAAGCAACCTCCAAGGGATTCCTGACCAAGTTCTTCGAGGCAGTATTTAACTTTTAATCCCAATAGATTCCCGGGCCGATCGTCAGCGAGCCATAGAAAAGAAGTAATAGATGAAACCACCTAACGTCCAATGGATACTCGGCCTCTTGATCGCCACGACCCTCGCCGTCGCGCCAGCAGCCGCCGTACAGGTCCAAGACATCGCCCGCCTCAAAGGTTCCGAATCCAACAAAATCATCGGCATGGGCCTGGTCGTCGGACTCAACGGCACAGGCGACGGCGGCAAATTTATGCCCGCCATGAGACCCCTTGCACAGATGATCGGCCGATTCGTCGATCCCAACACCGTCGCCGCAGAACTCAAAGACGCCAAGAACGTCGCACTCGTCTCCATCACCGCCGAACTCCCCGCCACTGGCGTCCGGGAAGGCGATCTTGTTAAGGTCCGCATCTCCTCCGTCGGACCCGCCAAAAGCCTTAAAGGCGGCACCCTCTTTATGACGCCGCTCATGGGCCCCACCCCAGGCTCCGAACGAATCTTCGCTTTCGCCGAAGGTTCCATCAGCATCGAAGACGAAGACAACCCCACCGTCGGCATAATCGATAGCGGCGCTACCCTCACCCGCGACATCATGACGCAGAACGTCCACAACGGGCAGATCACTCTCGTCATCGACTCAGAGCACGCCTCCTGGCCCGTCGCTCGCAACCTCGCGCAAAATATCAACGACGAACTCACACCCGAAGGCCCGCAGATCGCTCGCGCCATCAGCCCACAAAACGTCACCGTCCAGATCCCCATGTGGGAACGCAACGACCCATCCTTGTTCCTAAGCAAGCTCATGGTCATGTCCTTCCCCATCTCGCTGATGCCCATCGAAGCACGCGTTGTCATCAACGAACGCACCGGAACCATCGTCATGTCAGGCAACGTCGAAATCAGCCCCGTCGTGATCTCCAAGAGAGGCCTGACCATCACCCAACTCAACCCACCACCCATCCCCGATGAACTCAACCCCATCGCCGCCGAACAACGCTTCATCGGCGTCGATCCCGCTCGCCGAGGCGGCGCTCGGCTCGCCGACCTGATCGAAGCCTTCAACCAGCTAAAAGTCGATGCAACAGACCGCATCGAAATCATCAAAGCCATCGACACCGCAGGACACCTCCACGCCAAGCTCATCTTCGAGCAATAAACATGAACATCCAGGCACCCAACATCACGACGCCCACCACCACCCCGCTTGCCTTCCCCAAGCCCACCGGCGACCGCTTTGCGCGTGAACTCCGGGCCGTCGAATCAGCCATCAGCACCGACGGACTCGATCCCGAAAAAGCAAAAATACTACGCAAATCCGCCGAACAACTCGTCGCCACCACATTCATCATGCCCATGCTCGCAAAAATGCGCGAAGACCCCTTCAAGAGCGACCTCTTCCACGGCGGGCAAACCGAAGAAATCTTCGGCCAACGAATGGACACCATCCTCGCCGAACGCATCGTCGCCAAAGCCGACTTCGCCATCGTCGATGCCGTCTACCAATCCATCGCAAACCGCGCGGCATCCTCGCTCGGCAACAACATAAACAAGGGGCTTGATACCCATGGATAATAAAAACACGCCCACCCAGGTCACACAACTCGAAAAAATACTCCGCCAGCAACTAAGTCTCCACGGAGAGTTGTTGCAGCTGCTCAAGAACAAACGCGACGTACTCCGCAGCAGCGACACGCACGCCGTCATCTCCCTGTGCACACTTGAGCACGAGAAGATACAAAAAATCGCCGACCTCGAAAAACAACGCCTGAACATGATCGCGGACCTGACCCTGACGATCGACCCGCAAGCCAAAGAGCCTTTGCGCATCTGTGCACTCGCCGAGCGCCTCGATGAACCCGTGCGGGGCAGGCTGTTAGTCCTGCGACAGCAGCTCCTTGAACGGATGAAAGCCGTGCAACAGGAAACAGGCATTGTCCGCAGAGCCACCGAAACCCTTGCCAAGCACATGCACGGCATCGTCCAAACAATCGGCGCACTCTCCGCAGGTGCCTCAACCTACGGCAGCAGGGGAGCGTTCCCCCAGAGCAACACCGCCGTCAGCACCTTCAGCGCCACCGCGTAACACCCCGTTTTTAAGGCTAATTGCTAACAGCTAAACGCTAAAGGCTTCTAACTCATGGGACTCATCGGTTCACTACAGGTCGGGCGGACAGGGCTTCTTGCATCGCAAGCAGCCCTGCAGGTCGCCGGTCAAAACCTGGCGAACCTTGCCACCGAAGGCTATCGCCGCCAGACGATATCCCTCGCACCCGAACGATCTCAAGAGATCGGCCCGGGCCTGTTCCTAGGTAGAGGGGTGAAAATCGATTCGATCACCCGCGTTATCGACGAAGCTCTGGAAGCACGATTACGCGGTTCGATCTCCGACCAGTCCGCCTCACAAGTCCGCCAGCAACTGCTCGGCCGCATCGAGGCCATCGAAAACGAGTTCTCCGGCACAGACCTGTCCAACGCACTGAACGAGTTCTTCAACGCCTTCAGTCAACTATCAAACAACCCCCAGGATATATCTAACCGCACGCTCCTGGTCGAACAGGCCAGCAGCCTCACCGGATTCATCCGCGACCTTAACGCCGAACTCGGCAACGTCCAACGCCAGACCATCAGCCAGACCGACCAGACCGTTGAAGCCGTCAACGACCTCCTGACAAGAATCGCCAGACTCAACACACAGGTCGCCGTCCAGAGCCGAGGCGCCGGCGGCGCACCAGGCCTGCGCGACCAACGCGATCAACTTCTTTCCGAGCTGTCGCAATTCCTGGATATCTCCACCGTCGAACAACCCAGCGGTTCGGTTGATGTCTTCGTCGGATCGCTACCGATCGTCCTGAATAACAACAGCCGCGGCGTCGAGCTACTCAAAGAATCCGTCAATGGCCAGATCGTAACCAAGGTCGTCATCTCCGCCGACAAAAGCCCCCTCGATATCACCTCCGGCGAACTGGGCGCTTTGATCCAATTCAAAGAGCAAGATATCCAGGACGCGCTCGATGCGCTCGACTCACTCTCCGCACAACTGATCTTCCAGGTCAACCGCATCCATTCCCGGGGTCAAGGCCTCGACCTGGTGAACAGCGTCACCGGCGCCACCGCCGTCACCGACCCCACCGTTGCACTCAACGACCCAGCCACCGACCTGACGATCCGCCCCACACACGGATCGTTCCAGATGCACGTCGTTCAGAAATCCACCGGCCAAGTTATCACCACCACCATCAACATCGACCTGGACGGCGTCAACCCCGCCAGCGACACCACCCTCGTCAGCCTCGCCGCAGACATTGATGCCGCCTCCAACATCACCGCGACCGTCACCTCCGACGGCCGACTTCAGATCACCGCAGACACCAGCGACTTCCAGATCAGCTTCAGCGACGACAACTCCGACACCCTCGCCGTCCTGGGGATCAACACCTTCTTCACCGGAACCGATGCGTTCGACATCCGCGTCAATCAGGTATTGGCGACCAGCCCACGGCTCATCGCAGCCGCTGCCGCCGGTGCCACCGGTGCCAACCCGGGGAACAACAACAACGCCCTTGAGATCGCCGCCCTACGCGACCTGGGACTCACCGAACTCAACGGCCTGAGCCTCAGCCAGCACTGGAGCCGTCACGTCGAAGACTTCGCCGTCCGCCAGGGCCAAGCCCGCCAGCAGTTCCAAGCCGACACCGTTATCCGTGAAGGCCTCACCGCCCAACAACAGTCGATCTCCGGCGTGAACGCCGACGAAGAAGCCATCAACCTGATCCAGTTCCAACGAGCCTTCCAGGCAAGCGCCAGGTTCCTGACCATCATCGACGAAATGTTAGACACACTCATCGCAGCCGTGTAACCAGAACCCAGAACCCAGACCCAGACCCTAGACCCCAGGCACTGAACAATGTCACCTGTCCCCGCAATCTCGCGAATTTCTTCACAGATGGTTGGTAGCCTGATGCTGTCCAATCTACGCCAGACCAACGCGAGTCTTTTCGACTTGCAACGCCAGATCAGCACCGGGCAGAAGCAGTCCAAACCTTCGGACGACCCAAGCAACGTCAGCGCCATCCTGTTCCTCCGCGACGGTCTCTCCGCACGCGAACAGCACGAAGAAAACCTTGGGCAAGCCATCGGAGTCCTGAACAACGTCGATCAGGCCTTGGGCGAAGTGACCAGCATCCTCATCGAATCTCAGACCATCGCCTCCAGCCTGGTCAATGCCAGCGAAGCGGAACGTGAGGCCCAGGCTCTTGTCATCGATGCGCAAATCAAGGGTCTTCTCGACCTGGCGAACCTGCAGTTCAACGGCGTATCGCTGTTCGGCGGCAACGCCGGCGCACCCGATGGCGGCAGAGTCTTCGAGGAATTCCTCGGCGGGATACGTTACGCCGGCTCCAACGCGAATCTCCTGGCAGACACCGGCTCAGTTGAAAATCACGCCTTTACCAGCAACGGCGTCGAAGCCTTTGGGGCGCTCTCCTCTCGCGTCAAGAGCCAGATCGATCTCGATCCAGACTCCTCTATCACCGCCAAGCTTAGTGACCTCAACGGGGTCATCAATCAAGGCATCCGCAGAGGCCCGGTCAATCTCACCGTTGATGGCACACTGGTCACAGTCGATCTCACCGACGCCGACACCCTCGGCGATGTCCGCGATCGCATCAATGGCGCGATCAACGCCATCGACCCCACCGCAGGCGCCATAGCGCTCGGCACAACAGCATTCGAGCTGACCAACAACGCCGGCCACACCATCGTCATCGCCGACATCGGCAGCTCACAGACCGGCGTGGACCTCGGCATCAACCTCTCCGCCACCTTGCCTGGCGGTGCGACTGTCTTCGGCGGTGACCTTAACCGCCGCCTCACGTTGACCACCGTGCTGACCGACCTGGGCCCCGCAGTCGACTTCACCAACGGCCTGACCATCACCCAGGGCGAGCAGACACGCACCGCCGACTTCTCCTCGGCTGGCACTATCCAGGACCTGGTCAACGAGATCGATCGCCTGGGTCTCGGCCTCCGCCTGCAGATCAACGAAAACGCCGACGGCCTGGACCTGATCAGCGAAGTCAGCGGCCTCCGCTTAGCGGTCGGTGAAAACGGCGGAACCACCGCAGCAGACCTGGGCATCCGGACCTACGGACTCGCCACCGACCTCGCAGACTTCCGCGACGGCCTGGGCATCGAACCCATCACCGCACAAGACGACTTCCAAATTACGGTCAAGAACGGCATCAACTTCAGCGTCGATGCCTCAGGCCTCGGCACCGTCGAGGAACTCATCACCGCCATCGAAACCGCCGCCACCGCCGCAGGCCTCACGCTCGGCGTCAACTTCTCCGTGGGACTCGCGACCACTGGCAACGGCCTGGTCTTCCAGGATACCACCGGCGGGGTTGGCGATTTTACCATCACACGCGTCGGTAAAAGCCTCGTCGCCGACCAACTCGGCATACTCAAAGAAGACGGCACCGCCGCAACCTTCCAATCCACAGACAACGCTACCGTCCGCGTCGAAAATGTTTTTACCCATTTAACAGATTTACGCGACGCATTATTAAATAACGACACGCTTGGCATCACTCTTGCAGGTAGTAGCCTCGACGCGGACACACGAGCCTCTACACAGGCACGGGCCAGCGTCGGCGTAAGGGCACAAAGAGTCGAACGACAGCAAGAACGTTCACAGGACCTTGGACTCATGGAAGAAATAATGCTCAGTGATCTCCAGGACGCAGACCTCACCGAGGTCATCACACGCTTTCAGCAATTACAGACTCAGCTACAAGTCTCACTGCAGGTCGGAGCGCAAAACCTGCAACTGAGTTTACTCGACTTCTTGCGCTAATAGCGCAAGCATTGCGCAGCCCGGCGGCTCTTCGGCCAGCCAACGGGCACGACACAGACGGCGAGTGCCGTCGACCTGGGCAGGAAGCCCGGGTAGGACTTCCAGGACGGACTGGCCGTGTATTAGGATCTTGGTCATGCTGATCAATACCTCTCGTTTCGGTGAAGTAGACGTGGACCACACACGCATCATCACCTTCCCCAAAGGGATGCTTGGCTTCCCCAAGTACAAGCAATACGTGCTCATCGAAGCCGGCGAAGACAGCTACTTCTGGTGGCTCCAATCCATCGAAATCCCAGACCTCGCATTTGTCGTCACCGACCCAAGCATGTTTGTCCCGACCTACAAAGTTCCGCTCAAGCCCGAGCAGATGCAGGAGATAGGTCTCGAATCCCTCGACGAAGCTCAGGTGTTCGTGATCGTCAACAAACGCGACCAGATGCTCACCGGCAACCTCCAAGGCCCCCTGGTTATCCATTGTGGCAAATGCGTCGGCGTACAACTGGTCCTCAGCGATCGACGCTTCACCACCCGCGTGCCACTTATAGAACTGGGAACCGCCGTTCACGCGGCCTCGGCCTAAAACTACCGCAGCGAGACACTACAACGCTGCAATGAGACGTGCTTTGATTATTAACGCTTTCAACAACGACACGGGAACGCCGCTAGGATGCGGCGCGAACGCGAAACGGCCCAAGGAAGGAGCCCGAACCAATGCTGGTTCTATCGCGTCAACGCGACGAGACGATCATGATCGGCGACGATATCGAGATCACCGTCGTAGACATTCGGGGCGACAAAGTCAGGCTCGGTATCTCGGCACCCAGGCAGATACAGGTACACCGCAAGGAGGTCTACGAGGCCATACAACGCGAGAATACCGCCGCCACGGGGGTCCAGGTGGACGACCTGAATGTCGCAGACAAAAACCTGCGCAAGCACAACGGCAAACCGCCGGGCACGCAGAAAATATAAATCGAGCAACCCAAATGCCCACGCGGACCATGGAAGTTCCCCGCGTCATGGCACACACCCAAACCAGACCAAGCACAGACGCCGCCGGCACATAACGCCGGGTAGGCAATGGCGACAATCAAGGAGGATTGTCAATGACACGCATAAACACAAACGTTTCTTCACTGATCGCACAACGGAACCTCGCCGCCTCTAACGACAACCTCAGCGTTAGACTTCAGAGGCTCAGCACAGGCCTGAAAATCAACCGTGGTGCAGACGACCCCGCAGGCCTGATCGTCTCCGAACGATTACGCACCGAGATCGCAGGCGTCTCACAGGCCGTCGATAACATCGAACGCGCCAGCAACGTTATCGCCACAGCCGAAGGTGCCCTCTCCGAGATCAGCTCGCTGCTCATCTCCATGAAGAGCCTCGCCATCGAGTCCGCCAATACAGGGGCATTCTCCAAAGAAGAGATCGAAGCCAACCAGCTTCAGATCGACTCCGCCATCGACTCGATCTCACGGATCGCCAACACCACCAGCTTCGCAGGACTGAAACTGCTCAACGGCTCCCTGGACTATATCAACCAGGGACTCACAGCCTCACAAATCACCGACCTGCGCATCACCGGCGTAAACTTCGGCACCAACTCGACACTCCCCGTCACCGTCGAAGTCCTCAACTCCGCTGAAACTGCCGTGTTGTTCATCTCGGCGTCTGACCCCGCCGCTCCCACAACTATCTTGTCGAGTGTGACCTTCTCACTCGCAGGCACCAACGGCGTCGAGGTATTCGAGTTCGTCTCCAGCACAGCACTGTCATCGATCGCCTTCGGCATCAACGCCGTCGCAGACGCCACCGGCGTCTCCGCCTCCATTATCGGGACATCGGGCCTCCAACTCAACGGAACCTCCTTCGGCTCCAGCTCCTTCGTCTCCGTCAAGAGACTGGATGACGGGGCCTCGTTCAACACCGTCGACGCGCTCGGCGGCACAGTCGTCAACCGCGACGAGGGCGCCGACGTCCTCGCACTGGTCAACGGCAACCTCGCTCTGGGCGACGGCCTGGATGTCACACTCAGGACCACCACCCTCGGCCTGGAACTGTCTCTGACCTCCGCAGCAGCACAAACCCTCAACACGCCCTACACCTTCACCATCACCGGCGGCGGCGCAACCTACCAAATCGGCCCAAGCGTCAATTCCCAACAACAGATCGGCTTCGGCATCCAAGCCGTGACCGCAAACAACCTGGGCACCTCCATTGAGGGCTTCCTCAGCTCCGTAAAATCAGGCGGTGACAACTCACTGGTCAAAGGCTCTGACTCCGCCGAACAGGCACGCAAAGCCTCGATCATCCTCGACAACTCGATCGACCAGGTCTCCGTCCTGCGAGGCCGACTCGGTGCCTTCGAGCGAAATACGCTGCAAACCACGCTGCGTAGTTCCCAGATCGCCGTCGAGAACCTGACCTCCGCCGAAAGCGATGTCCGAGACACCGACTTCGCACAGGAAACCGCCTTGCTCACGCGTGCCCAGATCCTACAGCAGGCCGGCACGTCCACACTCGCGATCGCAAACAACTCCGCATCAAGCGTCTTGTCACTACTCGGCTAATTCGTGGCCGCCCTATCGGTGGGGTAGGGCGGCGCGGGTCGAGAACTCAAAAATCATCAAGCCCGTGGCCCAATCAGCCCCGGGCTTTTTTTCAGCGTATTTATAACTTCATCATCCCCCCGCATGGATATCCGTAGAACGACCTCACACAGTATCAGGTAAACAGAATTCGCATTTGGATTACAATGCACAGCACCATCCTGCGAATCTCAGGTGCCCCGTGCTGTCTGTCGAACAATTAACCATCACCGCCGACCCACGCAGCCATCAACCCCTGCTCGACCTCTTATCTTTAACGGTCAACCCCGGCCAAGCGGTCGGCTTGATAGGCCCGTCCGGCTGCGGCAAAACAACCCTCCTGCGATCCATCGCCGCCCTGATCGATCCCCTCGCAGGCACAGTCACACTCGACAACAAAACCCTCGCCGAAATCGGTTGGCCAACCTTCCGCACCCGTGTCACCCTCGTCCCCCAACGCCCCGTCGTCTGGGACGGCACAGTTTGGGGCAACCTCCAAAGGCCCCATGCCTTCCAATCTGTCAGCAACACGATCGATTCAGATCACGCCAACCATACCCTTGAACGCGTCGGCCTGATCGACAAGCTCAATTCCCAAGCCACAGAACTCTCCGAAGGCGAACGCCAACGCATCTGCCTCATCCGTGCACTGCTCACCAAACCCGACTTCATCCTCCTTGACGAACCAACCTCCGCACTCGATAGCGAATCAGCACAACAAGTCCAATCCTTGCTGACACAACAAATGGCTGACAACGCCTTAGGCATCCTCATCGCAACCCACGCCGACCAATTCGCCGACCGCTTCTGCACACGAACCATCGACCTGTCTGCTTACAAATCCGCGCGCCAGGTGGTGCCCAATGCCTGACCCCGTCACAACTGAATTCGTCAGCCACGCCATCGTCCTCGACGGCTGGGACCTCGCCCTCGCCGCGGCCCTCGTCCTGATCGCAGGCGGTGTCAGCCTCATACTCCGCCTCGGCCTGGAAAAACGCCTCCTGATCGCCTCGCTGCGCACCGTCATCCAACTCTTGCTGCTCGGCCTGATCCTCCGATTCGTTTTCGAGCCAAGCTCACACTGGCTGCTCGCAGTGATCGTCGCCATCATGCTCCTCGCCGCAAGCCATGCCGCCGTCCAACGTTCCGAAAACCGCTTCCCCGGCCTCACTCTCCTTGCACTTTTATGTTTAGCCGTCAGCGCCATGCTCACCACCATCGTCGTCACCGGCGTCATCATCGGCGTCCAACCCTGGTACCAACCCCGCTACATGATCCCACTATTAGGCATGATCCTCGGCAACGGACTCACCGGCGTCTCCCTCTGCGTCGATCACCTCCTCACCAGTCTCCGCGATTCACAAGGCCACATCGAGATGGACCTCGCCATGGGCGCAACCCGCTGGGAAGCCGCCCGCGCACCGCTTCGCAACGCCGTCCGCCGGGGCATGATCCCTATACTCAACAGCATGTCCGTCGTCGGCATCGTCTCCATCCCCGGCATGATGACAGGCCAAATCCTCGCCGGCGCAGACCCCACACAAGCAGCCAAATACCAGATCGTCGTCATGTTCATGATCGCCGCCGCCACCAGCCTCTGCTGCATACTCATGACCCTCCTGATCTACCGCAGACTCTTCAACAACCGCCACCAACTACGCACCGAATCCATCCGCAAAGTCCGCACTTAATCCGATCAACTCCCCGCAGAGCCTACCGATGCATCGTCCGCTGGGCTTCGGCAGGCTCTACAGGGCACCTCTAAAATAGAAAATTCGTCGGGAAAAAGACGCTTGCGGCTTCGCGAGGCTTGGTCAATATCTTGGGTTTAAGTAATTTTTGGGGTGCCCTACAGTGGTATTCAACAGAATCGCCCGCATCCCCAACGATATCCTCAATCCGTTTCGTATATGATCCCCCAATTACCAATCAATCGTTGTCGTTATGGGTGGTAGCGTGAACAAACTAAAAACCACATTCCCCCACGCCCTGATCATCGCCGCCGCGGCCCTGCTCATCTTCTGCACTCTCAATACCGGCCACAACTGGGGCGGTGACTTCGCCTCATACATCATGCAGGCCAAAAGCCTCGTCGATACTTCGCCACACGAATTTATCCAGGCGAACCAATTCACAATCGAACAGACAACTCACACCCTCGCCCCCGTCGCCTATCCCTGGGGCTTCCCCGCCATGCTCGCGCCCGTCTACGCAGCCTTCGGCCAGAACATATTCGCACTCAAATTGGTCGCCGCATCCTGTTACCTGCTGCTGCTCGTGCTTCTCGCTGTCGGCTTCCGCAAACACCACCCCGGCATCTGGTTGCTGTGCCTCGTAGCCTTGTTCGCCGTGAACCCAACTCTGTTGACTTTTCTAAACATGATCAGTTCTGATATCCCGTTCATGTTTGTCTCGACGCTGTGTGTCCTGCTGATCGGGCGATACGCCGTCTACCGCAAGCACATCATCTCGCCAACCATGGACGGCCTGATTTTAGGACTCCTGATCGCCGCCGCCTGCTTCATCCGAACCAACGGCATCCTGCTACTCGCCACCCTCGCCATCACACAACTACTCGCATCACCCCTCTTCGCCAGAAAAATACAACCCAAAGATCAACCCCCCAAGCCCCGCCCCTGGCTCTACGCATTCCCCTACATCACCTTCTTCACCGCCATACTTCTCGGCCGCGCCGCGCTCCCCTCCGGCGAATCAGCACACATGGACTACCTCCGCCTCATCACCCCCGGCGGCATCATGTACCACCTCACCTACTACGGCACACTACCTAAAGATTTCTACGCCGGCATCCCTTACCCCCTCCTGGTCTACCTCCTCACCCTCCCCCTGGCATTCATCGGCGCTATCCATCGCCGCCGCACCGACCATTACATCTTCGTCTACATCGCCCTGACCTACCTGCTCTACGTCCTCTGGCCCGTAACCCAGGCGCTCCGCTTCCTCTTCCCCATCCTGCCGTTCTACATCTCGTTCGTGCTCTCAGGCCTGCAGGTGTTGCAAGCCAACAAAAAAATCGGGCGCACAAAATTACGCCAAACACTATGCGCCCTCCCCATCGTCTTAATCTTCATAGGCTTCACAGCAACATCAATCAGCAACGCCCGCGACAACCTCAACCGCAACCGTGCCACCCCCGCAGGCCCGTACACCCAGCCCGCGTCCGAAATGTTCACCTTCATCAAAGATTCCACAGACCCCGACAGCACACTGATGTTTTATAAGCCCCGGGTCATGCGCATGATGACCGGCAGAAAATCCTACTCAACCCGAGAAACCAAGGGCCTGGCCCCCGCCGACTACATCATCATGTCCATGCAAACAAAGGAAAGACAACTCCCCCCCGATGCCGCCGAACAACTCGCGCAACAAGGCCTCGCCGAATCGATATTTGAGAATACCGCCTTCCGCATCTACCGCATAACCAAACCAATCAATAACCAACCCGGCACCGATTAAAGCAGAACGATTTAACTTTCCCCCGCCAACCGCCGCAACACTGATCTTAGACCAACCCCATTAAATACTTGTGCGTCTGTGAAGCCCACGTTCTCCTGAACGTGGGACGGTACGATGCGATTCACGCACGAGTCTTTTTCACGATTGGTATTACGAAGCGCCGCGACTTGTCGCGTCCAACGACGTTAACAAATCCACCTAATCAACCCCAACCCCCGCCAGCCCCAAAAAATTCGCCAACATCCTAGGCCCCTCCACCGTCAAAAAACTCTCCGGGTGAAACTGCACACCCTCCACCGGCGCATCCCCAAACACACCCGCCTTCGCACGCAGCCCCATGATCTCCCCCTCTTGCGTCCAAGCACTCACCTCGAACCGTTCATCATCAAAACTGTCCTTACGGATAATCAGGCTGTGGTACCGCGTCGCAATAAACGGGTTACTCAGCCCTGCAAATAGAGTCTTCCCGTCGTGATGGATCGGCGACGTCTTGCCGTGCATCAATTTGTCATTCCGCTCGACCACCATCCCGAACCGATGCCCGATCGACTGATGCCCAAGACACACCCCCAACAAAGGCACCTCCCCCGCAAACGCCTCAATCACATCACAACTCACCCCCGCCTCCAAAGGCGTGCAAGGCCCCGGCGAAACAATCACATGCCCCGGCCTCATCGCAACCGCCTCCGCAGCCGTCACCTTGTCATTACGGATCACCCGCAACTCCAGCGAAGCATCCAACTCCCCGATCCGCTGAACCAGGTTGTAAGTGAAGCTGTCGTAGTTATCGATTAATAAAATCATTCGGAGGTATCCGCAGATTGCGCAGATGACGCAGATTCAGATAAAACAAGGCGGCGGTATTCCATAGACCCAGACCCGAAGTTTAATAGCAGGCCCACCTGAATCCCGCTGGCTTTAAGATAATTAATCACTTGGGACTCTTCCGTTCGGCTTAAACCACCCAGTGCCTTTATCTCCACAACAACAGAATCATAGCAGATGAAGTCGGCGCGATAGGATGTACTAAGCGTTCGGCCCCGGTATTCCAATGGTAGTCGTACTTCTTGTCTAAACGGAATCCCGCGTTCTTCCAACTCAATAGCCATCGCCTCCTGATAAACCGCCTCCAAAAACCCACTCCCCAATCCCCCATGCACCGCCATCGCCGCTCCAATAATAGCGTAGGTCTGTGGATCTTTTCTTTGGTCTGGCAATCTCTTCATCTTCGTAATCTTTGCATTCTTCTTAATCTTCTTAATCTGCGTCATCTGCGAAATCTGCGGATACCCTCTTCTCCATCTTCTCCTTGCCCCACCACCAGATTAACCATCCGCCCCTTAATCACAATCACCTTCCGAACCGTCTTCCCCTCCATATGTACCGCCACATTCTCATCCCCCCGCGCCGCCACCTCAATCGCCGCATCGTCCGCATCGCTCGGCACCGTCACCTTCCCGCGCAGCTTCCCATTCACCTGCACCGGGTACTCGATCGTGTCTTCAATCAGCATCGCCGGGTCGTGCGTCGGCCAGTCCGTCTGCGAAGCCAAACCATCATGCCCCATACGTTTCCACAACTCCTCGCAAACATGCGGAGCCATCGGCGAAAGCATCGGCAGCATGTTCTCAGCAACCTCACGCGGAATGGTCTTAAGCCTGACCAGTTCGTTGTTCAACTCAATCAACGCCGCGATCGCCACATTAAACGCCATCCCGTCCATCGAATCCGTCACACGCTTGATCGTCTTATGCAGTTTTCGCTTCAAGGCTTCGTCAGCTTTGTCTGAAACGACCAGTAACTCGCCGGTCTCTTCATCCACAAAGTTCCGCCACAGCCGCTGCAAAAACCGATGCACGCCCACGATGTCCCGCGTGCTCCACACCTTCGACTGGTCCAAAGGCCCAAGATACATCTCATAAAGCCTCAACGTATCACACCCATACTTCTCACAAATCTCATCCGGGCTGACCGCGTTCTTCAAGCTCTTGCCCATCTTCCCAAACTCACGCGACACCGGCCGCCCCTCGTAGCTGAACGCGCCGTCATTCTCTTGAACTTTCTCGGCTTCAACGTACACACCACGCTGATCGGTATACGCATACGCCTGGATATACCCCTGATTAAACAGCCGCCCAAACGGCTCCGCCGTCCCAACATGCCCCAGGTCAAACAACACCTTGTGCCAGAACCGCGAATATAAAAGATGCAGCACCGCATGCTCCGCACCGCCGACATAAAGATCAATCCCCTTGTCGCCCATCCAGTACCGCTCCGCCTCCTTGCCGACGAATCGCTCATCATTCCCCGCATCCAGGTACCGCAGGTAATACCAGCACGACCCCGCCCACTGCGGCATCGTGTTCAACTCCCGCGTGTACTTCACACCATCAACCTCAACAAACTTCCAGCTATCCGGCGCTCGGCTCAACGGCGTCTGCGGCGGCGCATCAGGATCGTCACTGGCGCTCGGCTTAAAATCTTCCATCTCCGGCAACTCAACCGGCAGATCCGACTCATCCACCGGCACAATCCGACCGTCCGGTGCATGCAATATCGGGAACGGCTCCCCCCAGTAACGCTGCCGACTAAATAACCAGTCACGCAAACGATATTGGATCGTCCCCTTTCCGAAGCCTCGCTGCTTAAGCCAGCCGATCATCGCATCCTTGGCCTCCGGCGTCAGCTTCCCGTTGAGGCTCACCTCATCATTCTCAGAATTAATCCCCGCACCCGTCCCCGTGAACGCCGCGTCAAACGTCTTCGCCGCCGCCACATAATGCGCCATCAGGTCGTGCGTATCGTCCTTGTCGCAATCTTTCGGCGAATGATGCTTCAACCAATCTTTCGTCGGCAGCACCACCGGCTTGATCTCAAGCCCAAACTGCCGGGCAAAATCAAAGTCACGCGGGTCGTGTGCCGGCACCGCCATGATCGCACCCGTCCCATACCCCATCATCACATAATCAGCGATCCAGATCGGCACCTTGTCATTGTCCACCGGGTTAAGCGCATACGCCCCCGTGAACACCCCCGTCTTTTCTTTCGCCTCCGCCTGCCGATCAATGTCGCTGCGCGCCGATGTCTGCGACTGATAGTCTTTGACCGCCTGCTTCTGCTCATCCGTCGTGAGCGATTCGACCAGCGGGTGCTCCGGTGCCAGCACCATATACGTCGCACCAAACAGCGTGTCAGGCCGAGTCGTAAATACCGTGACCACATCCTCCGCCGACTCCGCCGAACCAAACGCCAACGGGAAATGCACCTCCGCACCCTCGCTCCGCCCGATCCAGTTCCGCTGCATCAGCTTGATCGGCTCGGGCCAATCCACCTGATCCAATTCATCCGCTAACCGTTCGCAGTACGCGGTGATCCGAAGCATCCACTGCCGCATCGGCCGCTTGTACACCGCATGATTCCCACGATCGCTCTTCCCTTCATTAGTCACCTCCTCATTCGCCAGCACCGTCCCCAACGCCGGGCACCAGTTCACCGGGACTTCCGCCAGGTAAGCAAGCCGATACTCATCCAGCAACCGAGCCTGCTGATCCGGCGCAAGCTCCGTCCACTTCCGCGCACCCGGCTCAACCCCGCCGAGCGTATCCATCACCCCGTCCGCCGCATCACTCACCAACTCACCGTCCGCTCCGATGTCATAGTCCCCCGCCTCCAACGCCTGCACCAATTCACGGATCGGCCTGGCCTTCTGCACGATCGGATCGAACCAGCTCTTATAAAGCTGTAAAAATATCCACTGCGTCCATTTGTAATACCCCGGGTCCGTCGTCTCCAGACACCGATCCCAGTCATAACTAAGCCCAAGCCGCTTAAGCTGCCGGGTCATGTTGGCGATGTTCTTATCCGTCGTGATCTTCGGATGCACCCCGTGCTCCACCGCGAACTGCTCCGCTGGCAACCCAAACGAGTCGTACCCCATCGGGTGCAACACGTTATACCCCGTCATCCTTTTATAGCGCGCCACAATATCCGTCGCGATATACCCAAGCGGGTGCCCCACATGCAGCCCCACCCCCGACGGGTACGGGAACATATCCAGCACATAAAACTTCGGCCTCCCCCCATCAAACCCCTCGCCCCCGCCCCCGGAGTCGCCCCCGGAGTCGCCCCCGGTGCCTGGATTAGGTGCCCGGAACGTGCCACGTTCCTCCCAAATCCCTTGCCAGCGTGCTTCGATCGTGGTGTAGTCGTAAGTATGCATCATAATACGCCTAGGATATTCACTTGTCCCTGCGGGGACAAAGAGGAGGGCCGGTAGGCCCGGGGCTGCAGGCGTCTTGTTTCACACAATCCACAGGAAAAACAGGCTTCGCAACCACTCATCGGATACCCCATCAGCCCACATGCCCAGCCCGTTGCGACCGCCACTGGTTCTGCTAATCTCACCGGGCTTTCTCCAGTTTTCCATGTTCTCCGCACCGCCCCCAGGAGTCTTCGCCGATGCCCGACCGCGTCGAAATAGCCCGCCAAACCGCCGCAGGCCTCCGCCGATTCGCCGACCACGCCAAGGACACACCCGTCCTCCTGGGCTTCGACGGCTTCGTCGACTCCATCATCCAGGTCGTCGACAAACGCACCGGCATCGACCAATACGACCCGATCCCCACGATCGATCGCTTCGGCGAAAAAATATCCGCAGCCGCAGGACAAAGCTCCAACTTCGAGCTGGTCACCACCCTCGAAAAACTCGGCGGCAACGGCCCCATCATGGCCAACGCCCTCGCCGCCGCCGGCATCAACGTCACCTACATCGGCGCACTGGGATACCCCGACCTCCACCCCGCCTTTCACGACTTCGCCAAACACGCCCAGGTCCACTCCGTCGCCAACCCCGGCTTCACCGACGCACTGGAATTCACCGACGGCAAACTCATGCTCGGCAAATACCAATCACTCATCGGCCTGAATTACACAGCCATCGAAAACGTCATGGGCGCCGACACCTTCCAGCAAGTCGTCACACGCAGCCGACTCATCGGCATGGTCAACTGGACCATGCTCCCACAGCTCGAATCCGTCTGGCAGAAAATGCACGACGACACACTCGCGGACACGTCATCAGGCGATAGAAAACTCATCTTCATCGACCTCGCCGACCCCGCCAAGCGCACACGCGACGACATCGCCCGCGCTCTTGGCCTGATCTCCAAACTAAATACCCGCGCCGACGTCATCCTCGGCATGAACCTAAGCGAATCTTCCCAGGTAGCCGACGTCCTGGACGTGTCGATCACAGGCGACCCCGAAGACGCCATCGAATCCACCTGCGCCGCACTCTGCGAAAAACTCAACATCTACGGCACCGTCATCCACCCCCGAAAATCCGCTGCCGCCGCCATACGTTCCGGGGGTTCCAGTAAATCCGGGGGCGGGGCAATCGAAACCGGTCGATTCGCCGGCCCCTTCACCGCCAAACCCAAGCTCTCCACCGGCGCAGGCGACAACTTCAACGCCGGCTTCTGCCTCGCTCAACTCGCCGGCCTACCCGTCCTCGAATCCATCTGCACCGGCACCCACACCTCCGGCTTCTACGTCCGCAACGCTCACAGCCCATCCCTCACCGAACTCACCAACTTCCTCGACAACCCGCCCCCAGCCGAGGATTGACCCGCACTTAAATACTCGTGCGTCTGTGAAGCCCACGTTCTCCTGAACGTGGGACGGTACAACGAACTGACACACAAGTTCTTTTCGGGATGTGTATCACACAACGTTTAGCGGCGGATCGCAGATCCGCGCGTTGACCCAACGGGTCAAATCCCCGACAGCCCGCGCCCGCCCGCTACACGGCATGACATAATCTGGTTTACCGACGGCCTTAAAAAACACCCGCCAGCCCCGCCCTCTGCCCCCTCAACCCCCGGCTTTGCCGGGGGATTACGGATACCGGGGGACCCATTTACCGACAGCTTCCAAACAGGTCATTCCCGCCCCGCAGAGGCCTTGCCCCGCGTGGTATGATTAGGCGAGTCACGGACGATGCCCCCTTTTGGAAACACGCCTCCGCCCATGAGCACCGCGCCCACAGAAACAACCTATCGACGCCGGCAACCTGCGGAAATCCGTCGCGTCGATGTCTCCAAGCTTTTCGACAAGCTCCCCCCGCACGCCATCGAGGCCGAGTGCGCGCTTTTAGGTTCGATGATCCTGGATTGGCGTGTCTGTGGCGAGGTGATCCAGATCATCAAGGGTGCCGACGAGCTGTACCAACCCAAACACGCCGCCATCTACGAAACACTCGTCGAGCTTTACGACCAGGTCCAGTCAATCGACATGGTCCAGCTCAAGCAGCGGATGGAAGATAAGAGCCAGCTCGAACAAATAGGCGGGCTGGACTACCTCATCGAGTTGGCCGAGTCCGTCCCCTCCGCCGCCAGCGCGGTGTACTACGCCAACATCGTCCACGATAAAGCGGCGCTGCGTAAACTCATCGAATCCGCCGGACGCATCCTCGACGACTGCTACAACTCCTCGGAACCCGTCAGCGAACTACTCGATAAAGCCGAACGCGACATCTTCGAGATTGCCGAAAGCAAATCTACTCAAGATGTTGCAGAACTAGGCGAGCTTCTTCAGGAAACCTACGACAACCTCCAATCCGATGAAGGCATGCGCACCGGCGTCGAGACAGGCTTCTTCGAGCTTGACGAGATGACCAACGGCCTGCAGCCCGGCGAACTCATCATCATCGCCGCACGACCCTCCATGGGTAAGACCGCCCTGGCCCTGAACATGGCTGAACACATGGCCGCGACTACCAAGCAGCCCTGCGTCGTCTTCAGCCTGGAAATGTCACGCCAGCAATTAGCACAACGCCTTTTATGCTCACGCTCCGGCGTCGATTCGCACAAGCTCCGCAGAAACATGCTCACCCAGGACGACTTCGGCAAACTCGCACTCACCGTCGGCGAACTCAGCGAAGCCCCACTATTCATCGACGACACCCCCGGCCTCACCCTCCTGGGCCTGCGTGCCAAGTCACGTCGACTCGCCGCCAAACACGACATCAAAGCCATCTTCATCGACTACCTCCAACTCATGAGCGCCCCCGGTGCCGAGAGCCGTCAGCAGGAAGTCTCCAACCTAAGCCGAGGCATCAAGGCACTCGCCCGTGAATTGGAAGTCCCCGTGATCTGCCTGAGCCAACTCAACCGTGCCGCCGAGCAGCGTGAAGGCCACCGCCCACGCATGAGCGACCTCCGCGAATCAGGCTCGATCGAACAGGACGCCGACGTCGTCATGATGCTCCACCGCGAAGACTACTTCCACCGCGGCGAAGACGACTACGAAGACACCAACACCGCCGAGGTCATCATGACCAAGCAACGTAACGGCCCGACCGGCACCGTGAAACTCCACTTCCACGGCCCCACCACACGCTTCCACAACCTCACCACTCACGAAGCCGGCGGCGGATACTGATTCTGTGTTTAGCGGCGGATCGTAGATCCGCGTGTGGATTCAATGTCAGCCCCGACGATCTGCGATCACCCGCTAAACTGATCAAGCTCTGACCATACCATTAACGATCCGTTACACTCTCCTCTTAACCACGATCGAGACGGAGAATAAACACCCCGATGCAAATCACCCACGAAATCAAGGTCGCCATCGCCGCCGTCCGTCTGGCTTCGACCGCCACGCAGGCCGTCCAGAAAAGCCTCGTCACCGAAGACACGCTTGAGAAGAAAGACCGCAGCCCCGTAACCGTCGCCGACTTCGCCAGCCAGGCCGTGATCTGTAAAGCCCTGGCCGAAGCCTTCCCCAACGACCCGATCGTCGGCGAGGAAGACGCCAAGGAACTACGCGAACCCGGCAACGTCACCCTGCTTAACTCGGTCGTCACCCAGGTCGCCAAGACTCAAAACGCCGCATCACAAGACGAGGTGTTGTCCTGGATCGACCGTGGCGGCGCGACACCCGACAGCAAAACAAAACGCTACTGGACCCTCGATCCGATCGACGGCACAAAGGGATTCCTGCGCGCCGAACAATACGCCATCGCCCTGGCACTCATCGAAGATGGCCAAGTCGTGCTGGGTATCCTGGGCTGCCCGAACCTGCCGGCGATCAACACAGATGGCAACACAGGCGAACAGGGGGTTTTAATGGCCGCCCTGCTTGGCCAAGGCACAATCGTCTTACCCTTAAACGCCGCAACCTACGACGGCACCCCGGTCCACGTCAGCGACATACACGACACCGCCAAAGCAAGGTTTTGCGAATCCGTCGAGTCCGGCCACAGCAACCAGAACGACTCCGCCAAGGTCGCCCAAGCACTAGGCATCACCGCCGACCCCGTCCGCATGGATAGCCAAGCCAAGTACGCCGCCGTCGCAAGGGGCGAAGCATCGATCTATCTTCGACTCCCCACCAACGCCGACTACCGCGAAAAAATCTGGGACCACGCCGCAGGCTCAATCGTCGTTAAAGAAGCCGCCGGCACCGTCACCGACGCCTTCGGCAAGCCTCTCGACTTCACCCAAGGCCGAACCCTCAAACACAACCGCGGCATCATCGCCACCAACAGCAATATCCACAACGATGTCGTCGCAGCAGTCGGCCAAGTCATCGGGTGATCACAGTGGGCCTTTAGAGCATTTTCAATCCAACCGTAGCGTCACACCTATAGCCCCCAGCGGAAGCTGGGGGATCAACCGTGGGATTACGCCCACCGCTAGCGAATAAACCGCTAGGGTTGGATTGAATATGCCCTTAATAACAATAAATAAGCCCGCGTTCGTTGAACGTGGGCTTTATCTTTGTCGTTGCTCTCTGCTTATCAAGCGGACGGGCGTTACGCCGTCACGTCCAGCGACTGCCCCTTGTGGGGTTCGAGGCTGCCCAATGACTGATCCCCAATGGATGCCGCAGCCTGCAGCAGCGAGATCGCCGCGTCGCCCTGAGCTTTTGCCACATCAAGCGTCTTGACAGCGATCTTGACGCTGACCTGTTGAGCTAGTTGTGCCTGCGCGAAGCCGGAGGTTGCAGCGGATGAGATACTGGACATGTTCACACTATCGGCCATCTCGCCGTGGGTGTTGAATCTTGATGCCACAGCGGAATAGGAACCCAAATGGGATGGAGCTTGGATCAACACGCATATAAAAAACCCCGGGCGAATCGCCGAGGTTGTTCGTGGGAGGTATGTCTGTTGCCCGCTTCATAACGCGGTGCGTCTTGATCGATCGTTATTTGGAATCGTTGTCATTGCCGGTTGAGTTTTAGTTGATCTTAAACTGACCCACGATCTTCTGGAGTTGTTCGGCCTTGGTGCTGAGTTGTGTAGCAGCCTGAGCGGACTGGCTCGCGGCCTCGGCAGACTGACTCGTAACCGCCGTGATCGACTCGATGCTCCGGCTGATCTCCTCACTGGCGGCGGACTGCTCTTCGGCGCCTGCGGCGATCGACTGGATCATGCCCGCCACCTCCTGAGCACTAGTGACGATCAACTTGAGGCTATGGCCCGCCTGGGTCGCCTTCTCGACGCCGACCCGCACCTGTTCCGTCCCGACTGTCATCCGCTGCACCGCCAGATTCGTCTCGGTCTGGATCGCCGTGATCGAACCACCGATCTCCTCGGTCGCCTTGGTCGTGCGGTCCGCGAGCTTACGTACTTCATCCGCAACCACTGCGAATCCGCGCCCGTGTTCTCCGGCGCGGGCCGCCTCGATCGCCGCATTAAGGGCCAACAGATTCGTCTGATCCGCGATGTCGTTAATAACCTCGATGATCTGCCCGATCTGTTCGCCACGCTTGCCCAGTTCCGCAACGCTCGCGGCGCTGGCGGAAACGGCTTCGCTTATCTGGTTCATGCCCTGGATCGTATCGGAGACGACCTGCCCGCCTCCCTCGGCGACCTTGCCCGATTCCCCAGCGTTGCTCGCCGCCTCGGTACTCTTGCGTGCCACCTCGATCACGCTGGCGGACATCTCTTCCACCGCGGAACTGATCTGAGTCACCTGCTGGCTCTGTTCGCCGATCCCCTGAGCCATCTCTTCGCTACTGGCGGCGATCTGCGTTGCGGCCGATGCCACATCATTCGACGCCGATTGCACTTCACTGACCAGCCCCTGAAGGCTATCGAGCATCTTATTAGCCGCTTGGGTCAATTTGCCCAATTCATCCCGGCTCGTCACCTGCAGGGCTTCGCCTGTCAGGTCGCTGTTGGCGATCTGCTGGAGGTGTGAGACAATTTTCCTGATCGGTCCGAGGATGCCTCGGGCGAGCAGCAAGGAGATCACGATACCGGCCAAGGTGGCCACACACATGGATATGATTATCAGGCTCGTCGCCTCGGACTTGATCGCATCGGCCTCATACTCGGCCCTCTGGGCCACGGCGACGCAGATCGCTTCCAGCGTTCTCAATTCCTCATTGCAGGTAATCAGATCCGATTCGAGTTCCAACTCGTCTACGACCATCCGGGCGAACATCTGTTGATACGCGTGGACCTCGGTGCTCAGCTCGTCCAGGAGGGCCAGTTCTTTCACCTCTTCGCTCTTGCTCGTGGCGACTTGGGAGATCAGGCTCCGGACCGTTTTTATTGTGCCCCAGAACTCACCGAATTTCTGCTGGGCTGTGGTCACACGCTCAATGTGCTTGTCAAGCAGGAACGCCACCTCGGCATGGGCGATCTTCACCATCAACAGCTCCGCCTCGGCAATCTTCTCCACCAAGTGGGTCCGATCCGAGACCACAGACATCGAAGCCCCACCGGATTCCAGCGCGTCCAAGCCCGCCTCGTGCTTGTGCAGGAGCCCGGCAAGCTGATGGTCGATCGTCTCGCCCAATTCATCGAGATCTTCCTTGATCTCTTCGATCTCGTGGTACCTCTCGGTCAGATGCCCGAAGGTCGCGGCGTAGTTTTCTGATTCATGTTCGGCCTTGTCCAACGCATCGGTTTCGCCCTGATCAAGATCAAATCCGCGTATCTCTTGCAGAGCGGTGTTGAAATGCTCGAGAACCTCCCCGCTCTCCTTGAGGATCTCTTCGCCCTTCTGTTTGTCCTCGATACCAATGAGGATGAAGTCGGACTGGAGCTTGCCCAACTCGGTGGCCATGATGTCCAACTCCAGGGCCGCCTCGGCGAGGTGCCCCTGGTTGGAGACCTGATTCAGGAAGTACAGACCACAGCCACCGGTGAATACACCCAGAGCCAGCACGGTCCCTAAGCCCAGGTACAACCGGGGGCCTACGCCCAGACCCGAGAAGAACCCGCTCTTCCAACCGACCGCGACCAGCCCACCAATAACCGCCAAGCCGATCAGCAGCGTCGTAAGCCAGCCGCCTTGCTCGGAACCGCCGCTCGCCAGGGAGAACGAGGCCGTCTTCGCCTCCCGGTGCCGGGCCTGGTCCAACTCCAACAGCCGGCCGGCAGGAATCAACGCGACCGATTCGCCGTGACTTATAACCGCCGAATCCGTGCCGTGGCCCGCTGGTTTAGCGTGACCCGACGAAGACGCCGGAACCTGATGGCCTGACGATGCCTCATGATTCGAAGGTGCGCTGTGGCTCGAAGCCGCTGTGCCGTGACTTGGGGTGGAACCCAACAGGATGGAGGCGTCGATGCTAAGCAGGGTAGCCATGACGACGGATAGGATGAGGGTGGTACGGCCTTGGATAGTTACATTTAACATGCGAGGCTTATCCTTGATTGATGGCTAAGGCAAACCTTAGGCTGGCTTATCGACTCGACCCACGTTTCCCCAGCGATCATGAGGCTTCCATGATGCTTTCGCAGCCGCACTCAGCAAAATAAAGCGGCTGATTACAGCAAGATTGGATCACGCCTCTACGTTGATGTTTTTTTAACCGTTCCATCCCCCTCTTAAAATATCGGCTGTCAAAAAAAGCAGGTTAGCCCACAGAAAAACTACTTCACAATAAGATAGATATGTATTAATATTTAAGTTCAATAAATGCCGTTCGTCATCCATCCAAAGGGCCTTGGCCACTTGGATGGATGAAGAGCATATGAGTTATCGGCGTTGTGTCTGCTGCTTCTAATCGCGATGACATGTCCCGGTTCCCGTAGGCCGAGCCCCGGGAACGCAGCAGGTGCGGTATTCAAGGAACAGACCCAAACATCGTTTGGCGGTGAGCATCGACAAGCTTCAGTCGCCTCGACTACGGACTCTTTGCGGTTTCCGCCGATCGTTTCAGGGCCTATATCTTCTTTGCCAGCGCGCATAAAAAACCCCCGGGCGGTAAGCCCGGGGGCGTAGTAGTACGAGGGTTGACTTGGCTTTTTAGAACAGCAACTGGAACTGGCTGCGGACCGCCAGTTCGTCTTCGGTGCCCGTGATCAGGCCCAGACCGTTGCTGGTAGCGCTGGCACCGAACGGGTTGGCCGTCGGGGCGTCCTCGTTCAGCCAGATTACGTCCATGGTGAACTTGGTGCGGTGGCCGTTGATGTAGTAGTTGAAACCAACGGTGCAGGCATCGAACTCGTCTTCGCCGGAGACATCGCCATCGATGTAGGCCCAGCGACCGAAGAGTTCGAGCTTGTCAGGCACGATGTGGACGCCGCCCTGGATGACCAGGCCGTCCATGTCACGGTCGTCGGTGCCTGAGGAGTCTGGGTCGATCGACGCAGCGGTGTAGGCTGCGAAGAAGTTGTAAGGCCCGTTTTCCCACTGAGCATCGACGGTCCAAGCGTCGTAGTTGTTGGTCGCGCCGTTGCGGCCGTCACCGTATTCGATGTGGTAAGCACCACCGATGTTCAGAGCCTGGCCCTCGCCGCTCCAACCGGTGAAGTCGTCAAGCTGGCTGCGTTCGCCTTCGACCAGATAGTCGACGCGGAGGGTCAATGCCAGTTCGGTGTTGTCGTTGTCGAACTCGCTGAGTCCGGAGTTCGCACCGTCACTGACCATGAAGTTGACCAGCAGCGGCCCGTCGGCGTACCGCAGGCGGACGCCCTCGGCACGGTTGAGGGTGAAGAACTCGTTGGCAGTCGAACGCTCAACAGCAAGCTGACGAGTCGATTCGACCAATTCTTCGCGGAGGAAAGGCAGCTTCATCAGGCCGGCGGCGACATTGATGTTGTCGTTGACCTGGTGGCTGACGTTGTACTCTTCAAGGATGATATCCCCGGCCGAGCTGCCCTCGTCACGAGCGAGTACCACGTGGTACCCGATCTTCGGGCTGGAGATATGCCCATCAAGGTTAACTTTCAAGCGCCGGGTCTGGAACCCGCCCTCGTCCTCGTCACCGGTGTTGGCGTCCTGCTGGTTCCAGATGTAGCGGAAGTCGATCTGTCCGCTGACGATCAGTGCAAACGCTCCGTCAGCACTGTTGACGAAGAAGTGCTCGCCGTTGTGACCGGCGATCGCGCCGTCACTCAACAGAGAAGCGCGGGTGTCGGCATCCGACAACACTTCCATGATCAGGCCCTTGACTTCTTCGGCCCGACGTTCGTTCAGCCAGTTGTCACCCTGATCAACCTTGACTTGCGACAATTCAGATCGCAGGGCATCGATCTGTGATTGCATGTCGGTAATCTGATCACCCTGAGCAGGGGTCAGCAGACCCAAGCCAGCAATCGTAAACACTGCGGTCTTCCAGTTCTTTCGTAGCATGATGGATAAGCTCCGTTCCAAATTAGATAGAAATCTCTCGTACGTTGGGGTTATATCGGGACGACACCCTGTAAATGCTGAATTTTGTCGCTCCGCCCTACAGCGCGCATTTTGACGGACAGTTTCTGGCGGGTCAAACGTATGTGGAAAAAGTGCCCCGGCGAAAACGGGCATCCGTCCGATAATATAGGCCCGACCTTCGGATCCTAACCCACAGGCTCCAGGCCACGATGAAGTGGCGCAGATATTGCGCTGTCAGACCCATCGTATTAACTAATTAAATCGCCCGGTATAGATCGGCAGGCGTTCCTATAACGCAGGTTTATCAATGACTTATAGGAATGTCGGGGCTGGTCGCGAGCGGTTGGGTGGGCTTTTGACAAGGTCGATACAAGGTTTTTCAGGCAAGGCCAGGCGTCTGAGGTGTTGATTCCCACGTTTCTGGGGCACCTTAGTGGATAGGCCTGATCTATATATATAGGAAGCTACACAGGAAGGGGGTTTGGTGGTAGCCGGGCCTGTCACACCATTTGAGCTTGCGGCCGTCTTAATCGTCTATTTCAGGGTCGGCGGGAGGCGGCGAAACTGGTTGATTCGCGTCCACAGCCCCGTCCAAGTCCCCTGGTTCTTGCGTTTCCCCCTTGTCTTGCTCTTGATCCGCATCATGCCCGCCTCGCTTGGCCCGGAGTTTGGCGCGGCGTTCGGCCCGCTGTCGGGATTGCTCATCCGGCCAGTCGTAATCGATCTCGCCGGTCTCGGGGTTATGCCAGTCGGTCGGGCCGGCGTCGGCGTCGATCTCGGACAGGTCCAGGTGGTCAGTCTCTGGACGGGATTCGAGCCGGATGTCGCTGCGGGACGAATCCTGGATGACCCGGACCCTTCGCGTGCGTACCAGCTCCAGGACCGCCAGGAAAAGCCCGACCATCTCGCCTCGACCTGTGCGGCCCTCGAAGATTTTTTGCAGGGTCATCGGCCCGTCGCGTTCGAGCCGATCGGCGATGTCATCCGCGTGCAGGGAGATCGGGGTGTCGTCGTAGGTGACCTCCACCTGTGACTTCTGCCCGATGGAGTCGAGGATCCGCCCGAACGCTTCGCAGAGGTCCAGCACGTTGGCGTCTTCCAGATCGATCTCGATGGGCTGGGCGTTGTCTGGGTTATCCGGGTCGTCTGGTTGGTCTTTGTTTTTATCGATAGGGCGTGCGGTGGGGTGTGCGGGGAAGCGGTTGGCCCAGTCGCGTTGGCGGTCTTCCAGGTCGATCGCGGCGTCCTTGAAACGCTTGTAGGCAAGCAGTTGCTGCACCAGTTCGTAGCGCGGGTCGGCGGGGTCCTCGATGGAATCGGTCGCTTGTTCCTCGCCCTCTTCGGTGACGAAGGGGACGAGCATCTGGCTCTTGACTTCCAGAAGCGTCGCGGCCATCACCAGGAATTCGCCCGCCAGATCGACATCGATTGACTGGATCACCTTCAGGTGATGGAGGTACTGCTCGGTCAACTCGGCGACGGGGATGTCATAGAGGTCGATCTCGTGGCGCTTGACCAGGTATAGAAGCAGGTCCAAAGGCCCGGCGTAGGCGTCGAGCTGGACGCGGTAGTTCTGGGTGGTGCCGGTCATAAACGTGTCTTTCTGGCGATCACCCCGCGGGGCGGTAAAAGCGGGCAGCCCCGGTGGGGCCGCAGGTGCATCCTTGAACGGTTATAATGCTACTTTACGCAGGTTTACCCTTATGAACAAGGCCCAACCCCAATCTGATCCCCACGTCGAGCAGGTCCGCTTTGCTCAGCAGGTGCTGGATGCCGAGGCCGAGGCGATCCGGCATGTGAAGATCACGGATGCTTTCCACGCGGCGGTGGATGTGGTGATGGGTATCAAGGCGGGGAACCTGGTTGTCTCCGGGCTGGGCAAGAGTGGGTTGATTGGGCAGAAGCTGGCCGCGACGTTTGCGTCTACCGGCACGCCCGCCCACTTCATGCACCCGGTGGAAGCGATGCATGGCGACCTGGGGAAGGTCCGCAAGGGCGATGTCGTCTTGCTGCTTTCCTATGGCGGGAACACCGACGAGGTCGTGAGTCTTGCGGAACTGCTTCGGCTGGATGAGGTCCCGGTGATCGTGATGGTCGGGCGGGACGATTGTGACCTGGCGCGGATCGCAAGTGTGACGCTGGTGGTCGGTGATGTCACCGAGGCTTGCCCATTGAATCTCGCGCCGACCGCAAGCACGACGGCGATGCTCGCGTTGGGTGATGCGCTGGCGTTGGTGGTGAGCCGGAGGCGGAACTTTGGTGTGACGGATTTCCAGAAGGTGCATCCCGGCGGCGGGCTTGGCAGGCAGTTGATGCCGGTGGTTCATGCGATGCGATTTAAGGCGGGTGATAATCAGCCGTTGATTGGGTTGGGTCTGAGTGTGCAGCAGGCGTACGCACAGGCGGAGCAGTTTGCGAAAGAAGCTGGGCTTCGTCGTGCGGGTGCGTTGTTGATGGTGGATGAGGCGGGGAAACTTGCGGGGATCGTGACGGACGGCGATTTGCGGTCTGCTTTGATTAACCACGGGCCGGAGGTCTGGGGCGGGCCGATCCGTGATTTGATGACGACCAATCCTACGACGTTGCCGGACACGGCACTTGTGAGAGATGCGGTGCGGATTGTGCGTGAACGGCGGTTCGATGAGATTCCTGTGGTGGATGAGGTTGGTAAGCCTGTTGGGTTGATTGATGTGCAGGACTTGGCGGCGTTGAAGGTGATTGAGGGGTGAGTGGTGGGATTCAAACAGAATCGATTCGGATGAAACACAGAGGCGTAGAGGCACAGAGAAGAGAAGAAAAGAAAATAAACAGGGATGAACGTAGATGAAGAGGATGGAGAAAAGGAAAGAGTTATCCGCAGATTACGCCGATGACGCAGATTAAGAAAATGATTGTGGATCGGATCTGCGCAATCTGTGTAATCTGCGGATAACTCTTTCTCTTTGCTTTTCTTCTCTGTGTCTCTGTGTCTCTGTGTTTAAATACCTATGTCTAAACTTATCCCCGACATTCAACTTATTGTCTTCGACGTGGACGGCGTGCTGACCGATGGGTCGCTGATTTATGACAATCATGGGAACGAATTGAAGCGGTTTAATTCGCGTGATGGATTCGGACTCTGTGCGGCGATGTTTAGTGGGTTGCAGGTTGGTGTGTTGACGGCAAGGTCCAGTGAGGTCGTGCATCGACGGATGGAAGAATTGAAGATCGATCATTACTTCCACGGCTGCAAGGACAAGGCGGCGGGGATCGAGTCGATTGCCCAGCGGGCGCGGGTGTCGTTGGAACAGACGGCGTTTATGGGGGATGACATCCTGGACCTGCCTGCGTTGAAGAAAGTCGGCTACCCGATGGCGGTGAGTGATGCGGCGATCGAGGTGCTGGAGGCGGCGAAGTTTGTCAGTGAGGCTCCGGGCGGTCGGGGTGCGGCGCGGCAAGCGGTGGAGCATGTTTTGCGGGGGCAGGGTAAGTGGGGGGCGGTGTTGGAGCGGTTCGGGGGGTAGAGGGGGAGGGGTAAACACAGAGGCACGGAGACGCAGAGAAAACGGGGGTGGGAGGGTATCCGCAGATTGCGCAGATGACACAGATTAAGAAGGGGCGCGACAAGTCGCGGCGCTTCTTGGGGAAGGTCACACTGCACTGCATGCGCAATATCTCTTTATCCCAATCTGCGAAATCTGTGTAATCTGCGGATCGCCTCTTTTTGCTCTTCTCTGTGTCTCTGTGCCTCTGTGTTTACTTCTTCATTTCTTAATTTCCTGCTTTCCCGATTTTCTGATTTTCCCGATTTTCTTATCCTCACGATTCACCGGCGGTAACGGCAGGCGCGGGATCATTGGGACCAGGTCAAGCCCGCGTCCTGTGTCCCCGACTTCCTGGGAGGGAAGCCGGGGGTCCGTCATCTGGCCGGGACGATCCGCTACCAAGTCCGTCCACCGGACATACCTTTTGAGCACGTCGTTTCGTGGGGGCAGCCCGCGAGTCCTGGTCCTTTTAATCTTTGGATACTCAGGGTAGCTGTCGATCGTCGTCGTGAGGTTGTCGGCAGGCCCGGGGGAAATAATTCGGGCCTTCACTTAAGGACGAAGTGCCGTGTTTGTGCGCATGGGGGCGTCTTTGCGAGCCGGTGGGGTGGTGTAAGTTGAGTTGGCTCGGCTGATAATGAAAAGTGTGTTGTGATATCACTACTGTCCCAACGTTAGTCGAATAATACCAACTGGTTAGCGAATGAGTCGGTTTGAGTTATGCCGCCCGGGCGTGAAAACACCTGTATTAACGGGGTTTTCTCGAATAGCGAGACGCTCAAGACCTGTAGTA
>JAJRRS010000015.1 GCA_024279275.1 Planctomycetota bacterium
CGCCTCATCAAACTCGCCCCACGTCCAACCCCCGTAAGGCACCTCCACGCCCGCACGCTGAAACAACTGCAGATTCGCATACATCAGCATCGGCGTGAAGTCTTTAGGAATCCCATACAACGGCCCCGCACCGAGCTTCTCCCCGTCATACCGGAACGCATCCAACAACACCGGGTAAAACTCGTCGATCCAGTCCTTGCCAACAACCTTCATATCCTCATCCACACGCGCATCGATCGGTTCCAACAGCCCCATCCCCGCGAGCTTGGGCACGTCCTCATTCCGCAGATAAAAAACGTCCGGCGGATCACCCGCCGCAAACATCGTGTTCAGCTTCGTGTCATAGTCCGACGCGTGCAGCCGGTTGACACGGATATCCGGATGCTCCGCCTCGAACGCCAAAACCAATTCCTCAACGATCCGGATCTCATCGTTGTCGCCCCAATACAAAATCGTCAGCTCCGTCCGCGTGTCGCTGCGCGCCTTATCCCAGCGCATGTACATACGCGCACCCACATCGAGAAACGCCCACAACACCACCAGCCCCGCAGCCAGTGCCAACAACCAACGCGCTACCTTGGATACCGTCATCGCATCTGCTCCCGGTCAGCCAGCACAGCCGACCCGTAAGGCTCTAACTCAATAATAAATACCGACCCCGCCACACGACCCGCGCCAGCCACCGGCACAAGCCTCGGCCTCGCATCAACCGCACCCGAATCATCCATCACCACCTCTGCCTGACCCGGGTCAAGCCAATCAATCATCACCGCGCCCCGATCCACCTGCGCCAAAGGCACACGCACCTCCCGAACCTCCGAGCTGCGATTGATCACTATATAGACATGCTGATTGTCCAAGTCCCGCGCGTACGCCAACACACCCAACTCATCATCCGAAATCAACGTCCTAAAAAACCCACGCCGCAACGTATCCAACCCCAACCGAAGCGACGCAAGCCGCTGGTACCAGCTAAACATATCCGTATCGAATACTACTTCGCTGTTGTCGTAAGGCATCAGGTCACGCCAGATCATCGGCATCCGGTTCGAGGGGTCGTCAGGACTCCACATCCCCGCCTCGTCCCCGTAGTAAATCATCGGCGCACCCACGAACGTCATCTGACACACCACCGCCTGCTTCATCCGCTGGCGTTGAACCTCATCAGGTTTGTCCAGGTTGTAATCAGGCCCCGTGTCCTGCAACCGATTCCCCGTGTCGTACCCCAGGTCCGGATTCACAAACATCGACGCCAACCGGTCCGTGTCGTGGCTATCCAGCAAATTCATCATCACCAGCGCCGACTGCAGCGGGTACGCATACACCAACTGATTCAGCACCGCCGAAAACTCCCCCGGCGTACTCGCCGTCTTCGTATCCACGAAAAAATCCTGCGCCGGAATCGCGAACTGGTAATTCATCACCCCGTCAAACTGATCCCCCCCAAGCCAAGGCTGCGCCCAGGTCCAGACCTCCCCGTTGATATACGCATCCGGGTTGATCGACTTCACCAGCGCCCGCCACTGAATCCAAAACGGGTGCGGGATATCCGGCGCAACATCCAAGCGCCAACCATCAATCCCCGCACTCACATCACCATCCGGTGCCATCCAACGCCGGGTGATCGCAAATAGATGCTCGCGTGGCCCGTCCGCCAAACCCTTCACCGGATCTTTTTTCAGTAAAGGCAACTGCCCGTTGTCGTGGTCCCAACCCCGCCACTGCACGCCCCCCGGCTTGCCCGGCTCCCCGCCCGTGCCCCAGTCAAAAATCTCAAACCAGCCCGCGTATTCCGAATCTCGCCCGTTCTCAAGCACATCCTTAAACGCATAATGCCCCTCGCCGACGTGGTTAAACACCCCGTCCAAAATCACCTTGAACCCCTGACGGTGCGCCTCCTGAATAAACTCAAGAAACACCCGATCGCTTTCGGTCCATTGCCACGTCGCCGGGTCGTTTGTCTCACCAACCAGCTTTTCAAGATCGCCCTTCACGCCGAAGTTATCATCGATGTGGCGGAAGTCGCTGGTGTCGTACTTGTGCATGCTCCGGGCCTCGAACACCGGGTTCAAGTAGATTGCATTCACACCCAGCTCACGCAGGTAAGGCAACGCTTCACGCACACCCTGGATATCCCCCCCAAACCGTCGCCCCCAGACATTCCCCGCCCCGCCGTAAAAATTATCCTCGCTCGCCGTCTCGCCCGGCAACGTCGCCCACCAGTTGGACTGCCAACGCTGCGTCCCAGGCGGATCATTTGCTACCTCACCGTTACGAAACCGCTCAGGAAATACCTGATACCACACCGCCGCCTTCGCCCAGTCCGGCGTCACAAACGCGGGAACCATGTCACAGACATACGCCGTACCCTCCGCCTCAGATAGCGACTCGCTCAACCCGCCCGCAGATTGATACAGCGTCTCCCCGCCATCCACCAACTCAAACAAATAACGCACCGGCTCGCCCGCAACCTGGACCAGCGCCCCGTACCGCTCCAGCCCCACCGACTCACCGCTGGGCTGCAACGTATAACGCATCCACGCGCCGCCGCCGTGAGCGCCCGCGATCAGCACCGACACACGCTCAACATCCCCCACCTGAACACGGATGCTCAATCGCAACAGCGAACCCGACGCCACAGTCATGTCCGGCACATCACCCGGATCATGAATCACCGCCGACCGCTCTATATGATCCGGCTTCGGCGCAGGCAGCCCCCGCGCATCAACCCCAACCAACACCGCCGAGTTCACCCCGTAATTCCCGTCCGGTTGCTCAAACTCTTTATCACTCTTGGGATCATTAACCCACGTCTCACCGTTGACCACAAACTTGTACCAGTGCACCCCATCGGGCAACTTGACCAACGCCCGATATACACCATCACCGCGGTCATACATCGGCAACGCATTCGTCGACCAGCCATTAAATGAACCGGCCAAGTGAACCGTCTGAAAATCCTGCTCATCACCGGGCATGTACTCAAATTGATGCCACGATCCGGACAACTGCTTAAGTGTCCGGCCCATTGGATCAAACTCAATCGTAGCTTTACCATGACGCGGTTCAACAATTACCCCCGCCCCCTGGATCGTGTGACCGCTGAACCCAACCACCTTCACATCCGTCGGAACATTCAACCCTTCTAACTGATACCGATACAACGTCTGCTCACCTACTAATACGGGAATCATCCGATCACTAAACCTGTTACCCGTCGCACGCCCACCGATCTCCGCGACATACGCACTATCATCCCCTGACGTATCTGCTTCAGCACACGCGCCAAGCCAAACCGACATCGCTAGAACGGTTAAACAACCAACCCAACACGCTCGCCTATGGCTCATCCTTCCCATCAGTCAGGCTGCTCCATAGACAAAAGTGATCGACTCAATCAAACCATCAGTCACGGTAAAGCACCATCATCGAAAACGGAGGCAACAACACCTCGCCCAACGCCTCACCGATCTTCTCAACCCCCGCACGCTCGTGATCCACCACGATGTTCCACGAACCCGCCGGCAAAACAAAACGCTTCCCCTCCGCGTCCCCGTTGTACGCCACCAGAATCGTCGACCACGCATCACCCACCGCGCCGCTATCCAACTGAAACCAGATCGGCCCAGGCCCGTCGTGGAACGACATGTATGCCCGCACCGCCTTGCGCGTCCTCAGCCGAAACGCCCGATGCTCACGCCGAAGCGTAATCAACCCCCGCGTGTAATCAAACACATCCCGGTACTTGGCCTTCCTGGGCCAATCAAACTTATTAACCTCATCACCCGCGTTATACGAGTTGTGATGCCCCAGCTTCGTCCTCGCAAAATCACTGCCACCGTGCAAAAACGCCACACCCTGCGACGTCAGCACAATCCCCAGCGACAGCTTCTGCATCGCACGCTTCGTCGCATCGTCCGCGTCCGGCAACGTGTGTGTGAGCTTATCCCACAACGTCCGGTTATCGTGCGCCGAAACATAATTAATCGACTCGGTAGGATGCTCCGCAAAATCATCGATCGCGCCCGCCACACCGTTACGCAGCTCCTTGACATGCCCACCCCCCATCGCAAACCCGATCGCCACCCCATCCAAATCCCCACGGATCGCGTTACGCAAATGATCGTTAAAAACCGCAACGCCCATCTTCTTCTGCGCGCCCTTAGGAAAATGCGTCGGCCCGCCCCCCGTCCAAGGCTCGCCATAGATCAACAAGTCAGGACGCATCCCGTGCAATTCCTTCTCGATCTGCTTCACCGACTCCTTGTGCATCATCCCCAACAGATCAAACCGAAACCCATCGACGTGATACTCCTCCACCCAGTATTTAAGCGAGTCAACAATATACTTCCGCGCCATCGGCCGCTCATCCGCGATCGCGTTGCCCGTCCCCGACTCGTTCCGCAACCGACCGCCTGGCGTCGTCCGGAAGTAATACCAAGGCACCGCCTGGTCAAAAGGCGATGCTGCGAACGATGTACTCGTATGGTTATAAACCACATCTAACACCACCCGGATTCCCGCATCATGCATCGCCTTGATCATCGTCTTGAGGTCTTTGATCGCCTGCGCCGGGTCGTCCGGGTTGGTCGAATACTGCGCCTCAGGCACATTAAATAACGCCGTCCAATACCCCCAGTTGTATTCATCCATCCCCGCGCTGAAATCCTGGATCGGCAGCAGGTGCACCGTCGTCACCCCAAGCTCTTTTAAGTGCGACACACCCGTCGCAATATCACCCGGGTTCTTATGCGCCATCCCCAGATATTTCCCACGCAACCCCGGGGGGCACGTCTCATCCGCGATTGAATAATCGCGGACATGCACCTCGTAGATCACTTCATCCACCGGACTCTCACTCACAGGCGACACATCCTGATCCCAGCCCGGGGGGTCCGTCTTATCAAGATCCACCACCATCGAACGCGAGCTGTCCTTGCTCGCCGCATAACAATAAATATCCGCCACTGTGCGCTCTTCCCCGTAGGACGTGAACCGATACATGTAATAGATGCCGTCCAGATCACCCTGCACCCGCGCACGCCACACCGAACCATGCCCCTTGGACATCGCCACCGTCTCGTAAGGCTCCCCAACATCAGCCGACTTAAACAACAACAACTCAACCCGCTGGGCCACAGGCGACCAGGTCGCAAACGCCGTCGCCGTCGCCGTGTGATCGCTCCCTAACGCCGCGCCAAGATCGTGGAAACGATCGTCCGTCAACACCTCCCGCGCATACACCGTCGCCGGCCCAACCCCCGGCAAACTCAACGTCATCCCCAACACAATCTCATCCAGATCAATCGGCCGACCCAGTTTCAACACCAAGTCTCGCGAGCCCGCCTCCCCATGCCCCTTAGGCTTAACACCGCTCACCGGGTAACGCTCCTCGCCAATCTGCACCCAACCCGCCGGGTCGCTTAACCGCTCCGCGGTCGCGGGCTGATTCAGCCTCACATGCAACACGTCCGGCGCATCCAAAAAAGCTCGTTGAATCTGCAACGCATAGTCCAGTTTCGTCGGGTCCATAAATACTCGTTCCTCACCAGCAAGTAACCACGCCTCAACGACACCCGCCGAACCAGGCGACACAAATCGATCCACATCCACGTCACGCTCCAACCAATCACCGCGACGGATAATAAAGCCTACACGATCCGTCGGCTCAGCAAGGTCGATCCGGGCATATACCCCGTAACCATCCACCTTATCAAATGGATACGCCTTCCCGTCCTCACCGTCCGCCCAGGCCCACACGTTCCAATCCTCATATTTCCCGTCAGGCCGATGATAGTGCAACACCGCCACCGCGCCCGCCCCGACCGACGCAGCCGACTCCGGCGCTGCCGAAATATACCCCCCAGCACCCGGGCTACCCGCCGCAGCACCGACAGGCCTGGCATCCTGAGCCTCATCCACTAATGGCGGCACCGTATCAAAAGGCATCCGCCCCTCGCGGACCCACACCTCTGCCACACCCCCGGGTCCCCCAACCCCCACCTCAATCATCCGATCCCGGTCCCCGTCTTTTTCTTCCCAATCCCCACGCCGGATGATAAAGCCCAGCTTCGGATGTGCTTCATCAAATACCGCCACCGCGTAAAGCCCAAACGCATCCGACCCGATCAACTCATACTCAACACCACCCGCATTGATCGGCCAGGCCCACACGTTCCACCCAGCGTAGTCCGCCGCCTCACGCCGGTAATGCACGATCAACACCGTCTTGCCCCCAAAGTCCGCCGCCGTCTTACCCGCCGACAGCGATTCAACTTTCACACCATCCGCCCCCGGCAAATGGGGCTTCACCTCCCGTTCTTCGACCCCCGTTTCATCAAGCCCGATCTCCGCCCAAACACTCGGGATACCGGGGGCGCAGCACAAAACATACACACCCATCCACGCCAGGAGTGTCCATCGCCTCATCAACTACCTTGCCTTTCCCTGAATCGGATCAACTAGACGGATACCATCCCAAGCACGCAACCCCAACCACCTCCCCCAATCCTCTCCCCAAAGCCCGCTGATGCACCGTCCCCGGTGCTTCGACGGGGTATCCGGGGGGGGTATCCGGGGGGTATCCGGGGGGTATCCGGAAGAGTTTACGAAACACTCATAAACATAAGGAACCCCGGACCCTGTTCAAGCCGCAAATCCCCGGCCCTACTGCCCCCGGCCACTGACAATCGACGTCGAATCACGCAGCACCAGGTGCGCCGGCATCCGTTCCGCCACTTTCTGCGCCTTGCCCCGAACACGCTGCACCAACAGCTCGCACGCACGCGCACCCACCTCGTACAACGGCAGATGCACCGTCGTCAGGCTCGGGTTCACAAACGCCATCTGCTGAATATCATCAAAACCCACCACCGACACGTCCCCAGGCACATTCTTGCCCAACTCCACCAGCCGATGCATCGCACCCAGCGCCATCTTGTCGTTGCACGCAAAGATCGCCGTCGTCTCCGGGTGCCTCTCAAGTATCTCGTCCGCAGCAGCCGCACCACCCTCCTCCGTGAATCGGCCGTCAGCGATCCAGCTCTCGTCAGTCTCAAACCCAGCATCACCCATCCGAGCGGAGTAGACGCCCATAATGTCCCGGATCGTCTGCGTCTCAGAAGCCCCAGCGATCAACGCGATCTTCTTATGTCCAAGCTGCAGCAGCACGTTCATCACCTGCTCAGCACCCGAACGGTAATCCGCCACCACATAATCAAGCTTCAAGTCCGGAAAATAATTGTTCACACACACCATCGGGAACCCCGCCGCCGCGAAGTCCTTGATGAAGTGGTGCCGATCATTCACACCCAGGCAGAACATCCCATCCACGAACCGCCGCTCGAACAGCTCCATGTGCTTGCGCTCGCGAAGAAAGTCCGGCTTCGCCGACTCCAGCATCACCTTGTGACCCAACCGATCCGCCCGGTCACAGATCCCACTAAGCAGCTCCCCGAAATACGGGTCACTAAAAGCATGACGCAACGGCGGCAGCAACACCGCCAATACCCGCGTGTACTGGCTCGACAAGCTCTGAGCCAACCGATTAGGCCGATACCCCAGCTTATCGATGATCCGCCGAACCTTGATCTGCGTCGCCTTGCTGATCCGCGGGTTGTCATTGAGCACCATCGAAACCGTCGCCACCGACACGCTGGCCTGCTGAGCCACCTCGCGCATCGATACCCGCCTGACACCCCCCGACCGCCGGGGAGCCGCTTGCCGCACCTTTGACCGGGAAGGGGCCGTGGTCGTCTCAGATATCTCGCCTAATGAATCAGACATTTATAACGTGTTCCGGGGTTCTAAAATACCCAAGAGGCCTGCAAACGCCTCCGCAACCGATTTTGGTGAAACGTTAACTGCTTAAACAGTTTACCAGATCATTGAACACCGTCAAGCACGTTCCTCGATATCAGGTTAGAAAAACTTACCTCTCAGCCCCGACAGTTAGTCCAGTTTATAACACCATTTGCGGACCCTCCTGCAATTACTACCGCGAAACAGAGGCTGCAAAACCCAATCAAAACACTAACACATGGCTTTTGTTCCAGCCGATCCCACCTCGCGAAAAAATTTGTATTTGTAGTGTTTACTGCAATATCAGCCAGTAAACCCTTGACATGAAGCAATCTGGAGTTATATTCGTAATCGGAGGAGAGTCCAGGCCGTCGCGTCAGACGATCGCAGGACCAAGAGAAGGCGTGATAACACCCCTGTCGCCCATCAAAACTCTTCCTACAGAGTGGTCGTATATCGATCCGTTTGTTTTGAAGACGGATTAAAACGGTTAAGCACGGTAAGGCCCACCCGCCCACCGCTTAGCAGTCAGCAGGTTTATGAAAGAGACAACTGTGCTCTTCAATTGTTCTGGATCGAGTTTCATTTTCATTAAGGAGGAAGGTATGAAAGGCTTAGTAACAGGATTGTCGGTCGCCGCCGCTTTGGCGATGACCAGTACCGCTCACGCAGCGGTTGGTGCTGACGGTGACATCACCGGCGACGCATACGGCGCCGCCCTCGCCGTGCAGACCAACGAAACCAGCTTCGGCGACAACTTCAGCGAGCTGAACGCCGGCTACGGCTTCATCTCAGGCGGCCAGCTCCACCTAGCCATCACAGGCCAGGTCGAGAACAACTTCAACAAGATGGAAATCTGGATCGACGCCGGTGCTGGCGGCCAGAGCGTCTTCTCCAGTGCCGGCAACGACGGCGCAGCCAACATGGACGGCCTGGTCTTCGACACCGCGTTCACACCCGAAACACACATCATCGTCCGCAACGGCTTTGATGGTGGCCTCGTCCAAAACAAGTTCGACCTGGACTTCGCTAACCTCGGCACCGGCCTGGTCACCGCCCAGCAGAGCATCTTCGGCAACTCGCTGACCGGCTCAGGCACCGTCGCCCCCGGCCCAGCTACCATTGGCTCGATCGCCGTCGGCTATGACAACTCCAACGTCCTGGGCGTTGGTGGCGGCGGCAACTCCGGCGTCCCAGCCGACCAAGTCGCAGCCGCAGCCGTGACCACCGGCCTCGAACTGATCATTGACCTGGCCGACCTCGGCTGGACCGGTGGACCCATCCGCGTCTCCGCCATCGTCAACAATGGCGACCACGGCTTCGCATCTAACCAGGTACTCGGTGGGCTACCTATCCCATCCGGCCACCTCGCCGGACTCTCGGGCACGGACCTCAGCGCCATCGCCGGCGACCAGTTCTTCACCATCGTTCCCGAGCCTGCCTCACTGGCACTGCTCGGCCTCGGCGGACTGATGATGCTTCGTCGTCGCGCCTGATCAGCCGACCCCTTCGGGCATAACGCCCGTAACGTGATGTAAACCCCCCGCGGCGTGGCCCAACCGCCACGCCGCGGATTTAGAGAGACCCACACAACGAAACCACCGGCACCCGCCGACGTTTCTTTGTCTCAGGCCTCCCACTGATGACCGCGACGACGATCTCCCCGTCCGAAACGGTCCGCCTAACATTGATCGACCCAGGAGCAAAGCGCATGCACTACGCCGCTAAGCCAGCGTCTGTCCGCACATCCAATACACAACGCTGGAACTCTCTCGCTGCACAGATCGCTCTCGCTTGCGCTCTCCTCGCCATCAACCCCATCGCCGCACTCGCTCAGGACTCCTCAAAACCCGCCACCCTCCAACTCTTCGAAGCACGCTGGCAAACCATCGAACAGCGCATGGTCGATATCTTCTACTCAGGCTACGGCGCGATATGGGTCCCACCACCCGGACGTGCAGACTCCGGCAACCAGTCCGTCGGCTACGACGTCTACGACCGCTTCGACCTGGGCGACCAAAATAGCTCCACACTCTACGGCACAAAAACCGGCCTAAAAACCGCCATCACTCAGGCACACAACGCAGGTGTCAGCGTCTACACCGACCTCATCCTCAACCACAACGGCTTCACCCAAATCGGCCAAACCGACGGCAGCGGCAACTCCTTCGATGATGCAGGCGGATACCCCGGCTTCGTCAACACGCTCCCCACCGACCCCAACGGCGACTTCCACCCCGCCACCGCCTCCGGCGACATCCAGGGCCAACTCTCAGGCCTCATCGACATCGCTCAGGAAAAAAATAACCTGTTCATACGCCACCCCGTCACACCCGGCGACCCCAACAACATCCCCGCAGGCACCATCCCCGCCTTCGGACGACTCGCAAACATACCCACCGCAAGTAACGCACAGTTCTACACCGACCAAGGCCTCGGCGGCACCGTCGTCTCCGACCCAAAGCTCGGCTCCACCCCAACCCTCTACGACTTCAACACCAACAACCCTCTCGCCGGCGACCCCGTTCAGGAAAACGCCACCGGTCTGCTCATGCGCAACGTCCGTTGGCTCGTACAGGAAGTCGGCATCGACGGCTTCCGTGTCGATGCCGCCAAGCACATGGACCCCTTCGTCCTGGACTTCATCGACCAGGCACTCTTCCAATCCATCAAAACACCCCTCCTCGACGGCTCACGCCAAGACACCTTCATGTTCTCCGAAGTCATCGGCGGCGCCAGCCAGATCCAAAACTACATACGCAAAGACATCAACCCCGCCACACCCAACACCGTCGGCGGCAACCGCGACGCCCTTGACTTCCCACTTTTCTTCGCCATGACTGGCAACCTCACCTCCAACGGCGCAGGCAACAACTGGCACGGCATACGCTTTGCCAGCCAGGACATGAACGACGACGGCATACGCAACGGCAGCCAGGGCGTCTCCTTCGTCAACAGCCACGACGACTTCTCCACCTCCGGCGGCACACCCTTCCTCGAAGACGTCGCCTACGCCTACACACTCCTGCGACCAGGCGACGCCATCGTCTACCACAACGCCAAAGAATTCGGCAACGGACGACCCTTCCCCCAAGACGGCCGTGACGACGCGCTCGGAGGCTTCTCCAGCGACACCATCACCACACTCCTGGATATCCGCAACACCCACGGCCGAGGCAACTTCCAGGAACGCTGGATCGACGACGCTTTCAACCCCAACGGCTTCTCAAACATCTACATCTACGAACGCGAAAACTCCGCCATCGTCGCCCTGAACAGCACCACCACCGGCGGCGAAGACACACGCAACGGCGTGCAAACCAGCTTCGCACCCGGCACACACCTCGTCGAACTCACAGGCAACGCCGACGACCTTACGATCGACCCCAACGACGATATCCCCAACACCCTCACCGTCAACGCCGCAGGACAAATCAACGTCACCATCCCACGCAACCGCAGCGACAACGGCAACCTCCACGGCAAAGGCTACGTTATCTACGGCCTGCAAAACCCACAAGGCTCTCTCTCCATACCCAACGCCAGCTCCACCGACCTAGGCGCAGGCCCCACCTCCATCAGCCCAACCGCCATCATCGGCGACGTCGATATCATCAACAACGACTCCTTCACCGTAAGACTCGACACCAACGCCGTCACACTCCCCGACGGCTTCAGAGACTTCAACGCCGACGGAGACTTCGCCGTCATCAAAATCGACCAGGGCATCGACCTCAACAACTCCGGAGCAGTCGACTTCGTCACCCCCGACTCCGTCACCTACGGCTTCGAAAACTTCACCACACTCAACACCCCAGGCTTCGGCTCACCCACAGGCGACGGAGCCTTCGAACAAATCATCGACGCCACTCAACTCTCCGAAGGCACACACTTCATCACCACACGAGCCTTCCGCAGACGCACCGACGGCGGACCCGCCATCTATTCCGACTTCAAGCAAGCCGTCTACATCGACCGCCTCCTCCCCGACTCCGACATCGACAGCCTCGAACTCAACGGCACAGGCACCGGGAACATGGACCTCTTCATGCGCTCCCTCGACCAGACCGCATCGGCCGTCTTCGTCTACCTCGACCTCCCCGCCAACGCCACCCAAGCCGAAATCCTCGACATCGACCCCGCCTTAAACACCACACTCAAAGTCGATCGCGACCTCTTCAAACGCTCATATATCAACGTCAAAGACGGCAACCACACCATCACACTCCTCACCGTCGAATCCACAGGCACCTTCAACATCCAACGCTTCGCCGGCCTCAATACCAACGGCGCTAACGGCGCTGGCATCGGCGACCTCAACTCCGACGACACCTTCTCCCCCAACGACCTCACGTTAGTCCCCGGCGGCTTCGAGGACATCCTCTACAGCCAAAACGACAAGTTCCACGCCGCCGCCGACGCCAATGCCGACGGCCTCGTAGACAACCGCGACCTCTTCCTGCTTCAAGCAGCACTCACCAACGCCGGCGCAGACCAGGCAACCCTCCTCGCTCTCACCGGCGTCCTAAACCGCCGCGCCGATGTCAACGCAGACAACTTCTCCAACGCAGCCGACATCGACTTCCTCTACACACAGTTCGGCTCCGCCGCCTGGCTCACCGACCTCGACGTCTCAGGCAACACCGACGCCGACGACGTCACCACACTCATCGAATCACTCTTCCAAACCAGCTTCGGCGACCTGGACCTCGACGGCACAGTCACCTACGCCGACCGCAACACCCTCCAGGCAAACCTAGGCCAAACAGGACTCGGCTGGGCAGCCGGCGACCTCGACGGCAGCGGACTCATCGACCAGACAGACCTCAACCTCCTGCTCGCCAACCTACTAGAAGGCGACCTCGACGGCGACGGCTTCGTCGGCATCAACGACCTCAACCTCGTCCTGAGTAACTGGAACCAAACCGTCCCACCCGCCGACCCACTCGCCGACCCAAGCGGCGACAACTTCATCGGCATCGACGACCTCAACACCGTCCTAAGCAACTGGAATACAGGCACGCCTCCGGGGGCACCCACCGCCAACATCCCCGAACCCGCCACCCTCGCACTGCTCACTACTTTCGCCACCCTCACCACACTCCGCCGACAACGCCCATAACATAACACCGCCCTCATCACCCCCAACCAAGCGCCAAAACTTATCGCGATCCCTTCTCAATCTGCGCCATCTGCGAAATCTGCGGACACCTCCCCCGCCCCATACCACTCAATAAAAAAACCCTCGGCCAACGCCAAGAGCTTCTTCCTAAATGCTAACAACTAACCGCTAACTAATCACGCCGCGTTTTCAACCTCATCCTCACTCGGCGGAAACGCCGGCGCATCTGCAGCTTCCGTCCAGTCTTCCACCGCATCCAGTTTCAGGCTCGACTCAACCGTCTTGCGATACCCCAACTTGCGGATCACTTCCAACACCTCGGTCCACGAGGGGAACGGCACATCGTTCACACGCTTGTACGCATCGATCGCCTTGATGAACAAGAACTGCTCATGCGTCATCTCCCCCTCTTCCGCCGCCTTCATAAAATCGCTGCGACGACGACCCGGCCCACGCCGACGTTCAAGACCCGTGCTGTTCGTACGCTGGTCCACCACCGACTTGCGCCGATCGGGGCCTGGGGTACGTCGGCTGGAATCGAATCCCTGGTCGTCGGATTTCTGCTTGTCAGGATCAGGCATGGCTTACTCCTTGCCGAGCCGGCGTCAGGAGTGTTCGCTACCCATCGGCCTCGGACTAATCATCATCGTCCAGAAGATCGTCGTCGTCATCTTCATCATCGAACGGATCGTCGTCGTCATCGTCATCAAGGTCATCGTCGTCATCAAAGTCGTCATCTTCATCATCGTCTAGAAAGTCGTCGTCCTCCACTTCCCCATCATCAAACGCCCGGATCGGACAGCCCCCAGGCTCGGAAGATTCCGGCATATAACTCAAAGCGGACCCTAAAGTCTCATCGACTGTTTCAAGTAAAACACTAAGCATCGCGGTCTCCTTATCTCGACGTGCCCAGACAGCCCACAGCCCGGATTATGCCGGTGGTGGCCGGGTACCCATCTGGCGGTTAAACTACCCGCACCGTGGGGTTTGTCAATAGGTCTCAGGCCTGTCCGGCGCGGAATTTTTTACCCTCACAACCGGACCAAACCGGACCACCAGGAGTCGTCTGCCTTGAGTGACAAAACCGCTTCCCCCAGGTGGCACTTCGCCGGCGCAATCGCCACCTGGCTCATCCCAGGCGCAGGCCACCTCCTGATGGGCCAAAAGGGCAGAGCCGCTATCCTCCTGGCCAGCATCGGCATGCTCTGGCTGGGCGGCTTTTTCATCGGCGGAGTCAGTGTTTTTGACCGTAAAGGCCACCCTGTCTGGTTCATGGGCCAGATGCTCATCGCACCCTCCGTCCTCGTCGAGGGCTACCACCGCTCACTCCAAGACCCCGCTGGCCAGCCCCCCAGGCCCGACGATACCACAGGCACATACCAGCCCAGCTACGGCCACATCCACGAGCAGGGCGTCCTCTACACCTCACTCGCCGGCATGCTCAACCTCCTGGCCATCATGGATATCCTCTACCGCGACCCCGCCGACCCACGCCACCGATACCTCAACAGAACACCATCACCAACAACCGCACCCAACAATAATCCCTCACCAGCCACCCAAAGCAGTGGGGGGGCAACATGACACCGCTAACCAGCTTCACCACCCTCGGCTTCCGCCCATTCTTCGACCCCGTTCCCATCGACGGCTACTGGATGTTCCTGCTGATCCCCATGGTCATCGCCATCTCCGTGGTCTACAAAACAATCAAGACCGATCGCCTTAGCAAAATCCCACGCGAAGCCTCCATCCTCGCCGCACAGATCGTCGCCTTCATGGTCCTCGCCGCAACAGCACTCTGGATGCTCACCGAACTGGTCTAAATCAACCCCGATACACCGTGGTCACAAAACTATGAATATTAGACCACCCAAACACACCGATCACCCAAAATTAACGCTTGCGGTTTAGCGCCCCTCCCTTCCCCCAAATCATAAATCAACAACCCCCCTCCCCATGAAGCCCACACTCGCACAACTCGCCTCAGGCCAAACACTCACCACCGAACAGGCCTACCACGCTTTCGACCTGATCATGACCGGCCAATCCACGCCGGCACAAACAGCGTCCCTCCTCTCCCTGATGCAACAACGCCGACCAACCGTCGATGAAATCGTCGGCGCAGCTCAGGTCATGCGCGAAAAAGCTACCAAAGTCGATGTCCCCGACGGCCTCACCGCCATCGACCTGGTCGGCACAGGCGGCGACCACGCTCAAACATTCAACATCTCCACCGCCGCTAGCCTCGTCACCGCAGCAGCCGCTCGCAAACACAACGTCGTCGTCGCCAAGCACGGCAACAAAGCAGTCACCAGCAACTCTGGATCCAGCCAAGTCCTCCAAACCCTCGGCGTAAAACTCCAGGTCCAGCCCGACACACTCACCAAATGCATGGACCAGGCCGGCATCTGCTTCTGCTTCGCACCCGCTCACCACCCCGCGATGAAGCACGCCGCACCCATCCGCGCAGAACTCGGCTTCCGCACCATCTTCAATATCCTCGGCCCACTGACCAACCCCGCCGGCGCAACACGCCAAGTCATCGGCGTCTTTGAACCCGGCCTCACACTCACACTCTCCAACGTCCTATTAAAACTCGGCTGCGAACACGCCATGGTCGTCCACGGCCAACTCCCCGCGCCCACCGGACAACCCCACGGTGTACTCGACGAACTAAGCACCTGCGGACCAAGCCAGATCAGCCACGTCAAGGGCGACCAAATCAAAACCTACGAAGTCGATCCGACCTCCCTGGGCCTGCCCCTCTCGCACCCCAAAGCCCTCCACGCCGACGACTCGGAATCCAGCGCCAAAATCATCCGCGACCTCCTCAACGGTGCCCACGGCCCAGCCCGTGACATCGTCTGCCTCAACGCCGCCGCCGCTCTCGTCGTCGCAGACATTGCCGAAGACCTCATCGCAGGTATCGAACTCGCCAACGAAGCCATCGACTCCGGCAACGCACTAAACGCACTCAACAAACTCGCCGAAATCACCCAGGCAGACCCGACCGTGGCGGGCTGAATCCTGCTGCCCCCGGTTGATTTCATAGGTGAATCATGGATACACCAACCGACTCTGGTGCCAACAACACAGCCATCTTGATCGGTATAGCAACCGCACTCGCAGCGGCGGCTGTGGCTGGAGCGTCATGGGCGGTGATCGGCTTCTACATCGCAACAATACTTTCCCTGGGATATATCCTGCTCCCGCTGGGATCGGGATGCGGCGCAGGTATCTTGATGCGAGTCGGAGGTGGGGGGCTCCAACGCTACACCAAATGGATCGTGGTGATTGCTACACTTATTGGCTGCATCGCGGGCGACTTCGTCTGGATCATGTGGGCAACCCAGAAACCGGTCAGCCTGTTACTAGGTAACGAACTGGTGCCGACACTGAACACGCTCCTGAATCTCCAGAAAGCCGTGCTATACATCGTCGCTTGCTACCTCGCATATTCAATCGCTGGCACATCCCGAGGTTTCGTGTCGCAATGACACACTACAATACCCCAATGCCCGACCGCCCCTACAACCTCGCAATCGAAACCTCCGGCAAAAGCGGCTCCGTAACGCTCGGCAATAGTGACATTTTAATCGACACCGCCCAGCTCCCACACAAACGCCGACACAACGTCGAACTCCTCCCCACCATCGACGCACTCTGCAAACAACACAACCTGACGCCCAACCACATCGGCCATGTCTACGTCTCACTCGGCCCAGGCTCATTCACCGGCCTCCGCGTCGGAATCACCACCGCCAAAATGCTCGCACTCGCCTCCAACATCAAACTCTTCGGCATACCAACCCTCGATGTCCTCGCCCAAAACGCACCACCCGACACACAACACGTCGCCGTCTGCCTGAACCTCAAACACAACACCGTCCACAGCGCCGCATACCAACGCGACAACGATACCTGGTCCGTTGTAGTACAGCCGCAACTGCGCACGATGACCGAGCTGCTTGAAACATCCCCCCGCCCAATCAGCATCATCGGCGACCCGCTCCCACAACTCCCTGATGAACTCGCACAAGATGTCACCATCCTGGACCCCAGCTATTCGGTCGGCCAAAGCCCAGCCGTCTGGCACCTCGGCCGACTCGCCGCCAAATCCCGCAACCCCGACGACCCCATGACCCTCGCCCCCCTCTACATCCGCGAACCCGAAGCCGTCGAACTCTGGAACCGCCGATACGGGGAAAATAAGTGATTAGAACATTTTCCCACCACCCCTAGCGGGTATTTCACATGAAGCGACGCGACTTGTCGCGTCAAATGACAACCAACCGACGATACAGCAAAGAATTGACGATCCCCCCATACCCATTAGCTATTCATCCCCACCAAAGGTATCGTGTCCCGCCCAATACCGCACCATCCCCCCTGATCCCTAGACCCCAGACCCTAAACCCCAGACCCTACCCATGCTCCCCAAGATCGTCATCATCGGCCGACCCAACGTCGGCAAGTCCAGCCTGATGAACCTCCTCGCCAACAGGCGGGTGAGCATCGTCGAGCCGACCGCAGGCGTCACCCGCGACCGCATCAGCACCGTCATCGAACTCCCACAGGTCTACCGCAACAAAAAAACACAACACGCCGAACTCATCGACACCGGCGGGTACGGCCTGACCGACAACATGGACCTCACCCCCCAGATCGAAAGGCAGATCGCCAAGGGACTCGGTGAAGCTGACCTCGTCCTGTTCATCGTCGATGCCCAATCAGGCATCACCACACTCGACCAAACCGTCGCCCGACTGATCCGCACCAGCGGCGCAAACACCCCCGTCCTACTGGTCGTCAACAAGGTCGATTCACAACACCACGAGGCCCAAGCCTACGAAGCCATGCAACTTGGCTTCGGCGAACCCGCCATGGTCTCCGCCATCACCGGACACAACAAACACGACTTCTACGAACGCATACTCGACTCAATCGATTTCGATCAATTCAAGCAAGACGCCGACTCTGATGATGACCCCACCGACACCGGCCCATTGATCGCACTGGTCGGAAAACGTAACGCCGGCAAAAGCACCATGGTCAACGCACTCGCCGGCGAACAACGCGTCATCGTCAGCGAAATCCCAGGCACCACCCGCGACTCCGTCGACGTACGCTTCGAGATCGACGGCAAAACCTTCACCGCCATCGACACCGCCGGCGTCCGAAAAACAAAGAGCCTCGACGGCGACATCGAGTACTACTCCATGCACCGCTCACTGCGCAGCGTCCGACGCGCAGACGTCTGCCTCCTGCTCATCGACTCCTCCCTGCGCATCAGCCAGGTCGATAAAAAACTGGTCAACGAGATCCTCGAACACCATCGCCCAACCGTGATCGTCGTCAACAAATGGGATCTCGCCAAGAAAACCAGCAACCAGGACGATTACGTCGAGTACCTGGACAAACAACTGCAAGGCCTGAGCTTCGCCCCCATCGTCTTCACCACCGCCAGTGAAGGCAAGGGGATGCGCGAAGCAATCGGCATGGCGATGAACCTCTACGAACAGGCACGCCACCGCGTCCCCACCAGCGAATTAAACAACGTCGTCCAGGCCGTCCTGTCCCAAGGCTCACCCCGCTCCAAACTCGGCAAACAACCCAAAATCTACTACGCCACCCAGGTCGATGTCGACCCACCGACGATCGCCCTGTTCGTCAACGTCCCAGACCTCTTCGACAGCAACTACATCCGCTTCTTTATCAACCGCCTACGCGAAGAATTAGCATACTCCGAAGTCCCCATCAAAGTCCTCGTCCGCGGCCGGCAAGGCATCCCCGACGACGCCGAAGAGAAGTTGTAACCATGTGTTTCATGTAAGCCCGCATCCCGCATCCAAGCAACTCCTTTGCGTTCCCAACAACCTTCTCCGTATACTCAATTTTACAGCGGCCTCAATCCAATCGCAGCGGCCATCAGGGTCATAGCCGCGGGCTTATACCAATTCCAATAATAACTCGTGCGCGTTAGGCGCATGTTAGGTTGCGCTCTTGCGTTCAGTTTGAGAGACTGGTTCTTTTACAAGGAGCTGGACGATCGACATCTCTCTACATCAAGACAGCGACGCGGCGGAA
>JAJRRS010000190.1 GCA_024279275.1 Planctomycetota bacterium
CGTCCTGCTCGATCAGGCCAGCCAGGATCTTCAAGAGCGTGGACTTTCCTGACCCGTTTGGGCCGATCATTCCGAGCCGATCGCCATCGGACAGACTTATCGACACGCCCGTGAACAGGGTGTGTGTCGCGTAGGTCTTGCTGAGGCCGCGGGCTGTCAGGAGCGTCGCCATAGGGCGGGAATGTAGCAGAAATGGCGGCGGCCCCCTCGGAATTGAGGTAAAGGTCAAGCCACGGTGGACGGCGGTGCCTTGTCTCGCGGTGGCTTAGATGATCGTCCACACTCCGGGCAAATACCTGAGGGTGAGCCACGCAGGTCGTAGCCGCACTTGCGGCAGATGCCGGTGGTGAAGTAGCGGCGTTTGAGGTGGCGTGTGAGTGCGATGGCGGGCCAGGTGCCGAAGAGTAGGGTGGGGAGCCAGAGTGGGAAGGTGATGCTTGTTCCGTGCCAGGTCCAACCTTGAGCCTGGTGAGTGCGGGAGAAGCGGTCGAATTCAAAGTATGGCAGATCACCCGGCCAGTGCAGATCGACTCCAAAGGATCTTAAAAATTCGGTTTTCTCACGGATCAGTTTTAATGAACTCATCTCGACCTCCCAACCGCTTGATAGGTTGGGAGGTTGATCGTAGTCAGAGGTGGACCCCAAATCTGCGGGCCGGTCCACCTTAACCGGCTGTCCGAGATTTGGGGTCCACCTCTATTCAGATGTCCCTACCTAGATAAACGGAATCACACGGTGTAAAGTTCAATGTCGTCAAGAAAAAAAATATCCGAAGTTGGCGGGCGACACTTACTGGTCTCATAAGTAATGCGATCGCATGGTCTTGCGGGATACCGATCGACTAGGCGTGCATTCAAAAAATCGAGCCACTTGGTATCAGATTCAGTTCGCCGGACGGCTTGAAACCTTGCAAAGTTTGCGGCGTTCTTCGCCCTAGCGATGTGGAAGTAAGGGGCATAATCTCAATGTGATTGAACCCGACAGGTACGGAGTAGCGTTTATACAAGTAGATCGACTATCGGTTTGTCTATTGGCCCATCAGGTCGAACCGGGCATGTAAACTCCGAACCTCCCGCCCTATCTATATGATTGGTGCAGGCCGGGGCTGGCTTCGTATCCGCTGGCCTTCTGGCCTTCCGCGATATGCCGATGAACATGAGAGGACCCGGATAGTGGATCATAAAAAACATCAACACCGTGAGACCGAAGGGGAACCCGCACCGGTGGGGTCGATGGGGCAGGGGGTCGATCCGGTGTGTGGCATGACAGTCAACCTTCAACCAGAGGTTCACACCGCAGAACATCAAGGCGAGAAGTATTACTTTTGCAGCACGTCCTGTCTGGATAAGTTCCGGGAAGACCCTCGAATGTATCTTCAGGACCGACCTGCAAAAGCGGGTGGAATGTCAAAAAGCCACCACCAAAGCGGCGCGGACGACGGGCATGGACCCCATGGATCAGATACTTCGGTTCGGCCTGGGACCAAGTACACCTGCCCGATGCACCCCGAGGTCGTTGAAGATGGCCCCGGCCCTTGCCCCAAATGCGGCATGGCTCTGGAACCTGTCACGGTGAGTCTGGAAGATCGCGAGGAAGACGACGCCGAGTTACGCGACATGACACGCCGGTTCTGGGTAGGCGTGGCGCTGACCGTACCGGTTCTTGTGCTGGCCATGGGTCGGCATATACCCGGGTGGCCGGTTGATGGCTGGCTGGGTCACGACACGACCCGTTGGATCGAATTGTTGTTGGCGACCCCCGTGGTGCTGTGGGCTGGGTTGCCGTTCTTCGTCCGCGGATACCGGTCACTGCTGACGCGCCACCTCAATATGTTCACGCTTATTTCAATCGGCATCGCCGCCGCCTGGGGGTACAGCGTGGTCGCCACCATTGCCCCGACCATCTTCCCCGAATCATTCCGTTCCGAGCACGGCGGCGTGGGTGTGTACTTCGAGGCCGCCGCGTCGATCGTGACACTCGTGCTTCTTGGCCAGGTGTTGGAGTTACGGGCGAGGCGTAGGACCAGCGGCGCGATCAAGGCTTTATTAAACCTGGCGGCGAAGACCGCCCGGAGGGTACGCGACGACGGGGCGGAGCAGGAGATTGCACTGGACGACGTGAAGCTCGGCGACACGCTGCGTGTACGTCCGGGTGAAAAGATCCCGGTCGATGGAGAAGTGATCCAAGGCAACAGCACGGTGGACGAATCGATGGTGACCGGTGAGCCGATCCCGGTACAAAAACAGCCTGGCGACCCCGTCACCGGGGCGACGATCAATCAGACCGGCGGCTTCCTGATGAAGGCCACGCGGGTCGGCGGTGACACGTTGTTATCGCGGATCGTACAGATGGTGGCCGAGGCCCAGCGCAGCCGTGCGCCGATTCAACGGGTCGTGGACGTGGCTGCAGGCTATTTCGTGCCGGCGGTTCTGGCGTCGGCGGTTATCACCTTCATCGTTTGGGGGATATGGGGCCCACAGCCGGCCATGGCGTATGCGATCGTGAACGCGGTCGCGGTGCTTATCATCGCCTGCCCCTGCGCACTGGGCCTCGCCACGCCCATGTCGATCATGGTCGGCATCGGCCGCGGCGCACAGGAGGGTGTGTTAATAAAGAACGCCGAGGCCTTGGAGGTCATGGAGAAGGTCGACATTCTAGTTGTTGATAAGACCGGCACGCTGACCGAAGGCAAGCCGAAACTGGTCACGCTGGAACCGTCCGAAGCGTTCGATGAGACCGAGTTCCTTCGCCTCTCCGCCTCCCTGGAGCGAGGCAGTGAGCACCCGCTTGCGGCGGCGATCGTAAATAAGTCTGAAGAACTGGGGATAGAACTCGCCGGTGTCGATGGCTTCGAGTCCGTCACGGGCAAGGGTGTGTCAGGCCGGGTGGATGATCGATTGGTGACGCTTGGCAACCGCGCGATGTTGGATGGGTTAAATATTGATATGGAGGTTGTGTCCGACCGGGCTGAGCAACTACGTCGTGAGGGGCAGACGGTGATGTTTGTCGCGGTGGATGGGCGGTTGGCCGGGCTGCTGGGTGTGGCAGACCCGATCAAGGCCTCGACTGTGGAAGCGGTGACGCTGCTGCACGAAAGCGGTGTTGAGATCATGATGCTAAGCGGCGACAGCCGGACCACGGCGGAGGCAGTGGCGAGAACGTTAGGGATCGACCGTGTGGAGGCAGAGGTTCTCCCCGATCAGAAAGCGGAGGTGGTTAAGCGGCTGCAGGCGGAGGGGCGTGTGGTAGCCATGGCCGGCGATGGGATCAACGACGCACCGGCGCTGGCCCAGGCGGACGTGGGGATCGCGATGGGCACCGGCGCCGACGTCGCCATCGAATCGGCCGGCGTGACGCTGCTCAAGGGCGACCTGCGGGGGATCGCCAAGGGTCTGCTGCTCAGTCAGAAAACCATGAGAAACATCCGCCAGAACCTGTTCTTCGCCTTTGTCTACAATGCGGCAGGTGTCCCCGTCGCCGCGGGTGTCCTTTACCCCGTGTTTGGGTTATTGCTTTCGCCGATCATCGCCGCGGCCGCGATGACATCCAGTTCCGTCTCCGTGATTGTGAATGCACTTCGTCTACACAAAGCCCGGCTATGACCCTTGGAAACCTGATGGGTATGTCACCGATGTTTGTGCGTAAGTCTTCGTTATGAAATCTAAAACCGATACCTTCGACGCCGTTTCACTTCGCCACAAATCGATCAGCATCCGGCTTAAGCTGCTCCTCACCATTAACGCGGTCCTGATATCCGCCATGGGGATCTTGTTGTTGATCGACTACCGGCAGGGGTTGGCGGAGCGGATGCAAAACAAGCAGGTTTCCCTCAGTGAGGAAGCGGATGTGCTGTTGCCCGCGATCATGGCGTTGCAGCACCACGGGACGGCCGACGTGCAAACATATATCGACAGCGCCTGTGCCCGGATGCAGGACGCCACTTCGCCGGGGCATCACATCGCGGTGGAATTGAAGGATGAATCGATCCAGGCACGGGCGCACAGCCGTGATTCCCCCGCCTTTATCGAGGCGATGCGGCGGGGAGCGGCCTCGCCGGACCACCTGGCGAGCGTGGGGGGGCAACCGATTATCGTTGGGGCACGGGAAGACGGGGACACGCGCGTGTATGTCTCTGAGTTCACGACCAACGTGCGCCGAGAGGCGAGGTCCAGGTTGTTCGCCCGTGCAGGGGGGATCGCATTGATCGGTCTGGTCGCCGCGGCGATTGTCAATTTTTTGCTGCTGCGGCTGGTCACCCACCCGATCAACCGTCTGGTCAGTATGGTCCGGCGCATCGGCAAGGGCGAGTTCGGCGCGACCATGGAGTATTTCGGTACCGCCGAGCTTGATTACCTGTCCGCCGAAGTCGCGACCATGAGCCATTCGCTGGCCGAGGCCGATCGCCACCGCCGACAACAGATGGCCAAGGCGCGGGCCATCCAGCAGAACTTGTTGCCACGAACCGAACAACTGAAATCCGCGGGCATCTATCTGACCCATCAGCCAGCCGAGGATGTTGGGGGTGACTATTTTGACGTAAAGGCCGTCAATGACCATCAGCTTGTCGTATGCATCGGCGACGTGGTAGGCCACGGCGTACCTGCGGCGATGAGCGCCAGCATGTTAAAAACACTCTTCGCACATAGCAGTGCACAGCAAGACGCCCCGTCAGCGGTCCTGGCAGAAATCAATCGACGTTTCAATGCCGTGACGTTGGAGGGAGACTTTGCCACGATGCTAATGGCCGTTGTCGATCGACGTGAGGGCCAGCTCGTCTACGCCAGCGCCGGCCACGAAGCCGGGTATCTCGTCCGAACCGACGGTGAGATCTGCGAACTCTCTACGACAGGTATGTTACTGGGAATTGACCCCGAGGCTCTATGTGATTCGGTAACCGTTGAGATCAGCCAAGGGGACACCATCGTGTTGCTCACGGATGGTCTGACCGAGACCCTGTCGCCAAGCGGCAAGCTCCTTGGCCGTGATGCCCTGCGGGAGGTGTTGAGAGACAGTCATTGTGATGGGTCCGCTCACCACATCGCGGATGCTCTGCTGAGACGAGCCGCCGAACATCGGGACGATCAACCTCAGTATGATGACATAACAGTTGCCGTGATCCGTGTCTGACCGCCTGTTGTTGCATGAATACTCGGCCAGGCGGGAACCTGGAGAGAAAAATCTAAGCCGGTGAACGTTTTACGCATGTTATCTCGTTTATATTTATGTAGGCGCTTGATGCCGGAAACGTTGTAGTGTCGCGCGACCGTCAGTATCCGATGCGAGTAGACACACCCGCAGCCCCCCTGTTACCCCACCTAGAACGGGGTGGGCTGCGGCACTGTGTCTAAGAAACTTGAAACGCTTTCATCGGAGCCATACCCGAAACAGAAGGCGGGGCAGACACAAGCACGAAGACACCACCACCGAAAGGGACAGGGCCATGAGGGCAGTCATATGCGTGATTCTTGTTACCCTGACGATGGCCGTCGCCGGGTGTTATCCGGTCGGCCACCGCTATCACGATCCGGAGAGTCACCAGCGGAACATCGAACAGATGAATAACCCGAACCCCCCCGACGTTCCCGCAACATACTGAGACCACGAGGCCTGCAAGCCCAATCGTTCATCCCAGCCCGGCAGTTGTGTGGGTGACCGCCGATCGCATCGCCGCAAGCTCGGCGGGTGTCATCTCAAGAAATGTATCGACCACTAACGGGTCGAAATACTTGCCCCGCTCACGCTTGATAACCCGTAGCGCATCCTCAACGCCCGTGGCCTTTCTATACGGCCGAGATGATGTTAACGCATCGTACGCATCCGCTACGGCGAATACACGGGCACCCAACGGTATCTGCTCCCCCTTAAGCCCCTTGGGATACCCGCTCCCGTCATAGTGCTCGTGGTGTGCCAGTACAACCGCTGATATTTCCTCTAACGACGGGACCGACGCAAGGATCTGCTGGCCGATCTGCGGATGGCGACGCATCACCTCCCATTCTGTTTCGGTAAGCGGCCCCGGCTTGAGCAGGATATTGTCTGGCACTCCGATCTTTCCGATGTCGTGCAGCAAGGCCGCCTGCTCTACGACCCGGCGATCCGCATGGGAGAGTTTCATCCGTTCGGCAATACGCAGGGCGTACGCCCGCACCCGCCAGGAGTGCAGCTCGGTGTCGTGTTCTCTTGCGTCCAACGCGGAGACAAGAGCCGTCAAGGCCCCGCGGTGCACGGCTGCTTTTTCGTGTAGCGCAGACTTTTCTCGACCCACGAGCCAACCAGCGATCAGGGCGACACCCCATACGGACAGCACCTCGCCCGCCTGGTTAAAATTCTCCGCCGTCTGGCCTGTCCAAGCCAGGTACACATAGGGCAGGTAGACCGCTGTCGTGACAGTTGCGGTGAAAACCGCGCCTCTCAAGCCGAACCAGACCGCCGCGAGCAGGACCGGAACAACGAAGAGTTTTCTCAGCAAGATATGGACCATGTGCTCGGCACCCGGTTGTACCGGCGTGAGCCAATGTAATGCCGTGACAACAATCAAGGCGATCCCCACCACGGCCATGTGCCCAGACAAGCTGTTACGGTCGTCGGTCATACGGCGTTCTCGGTGGCGGTGGGGTCGTGGCGATTAAATCGCTCCCTCAATGCGAAGCGCTTGGCGAGATAAAAGATCACGGGGTATAGCAGCAGTTCGAGCAGGAACGCGGTCGCCAGTCCGCCGATCATGGGGGCGGCGAGGCGGCGCATGGTGTCGGCGCCGGCGCCGCTGGCCCAGAGCAGCGGCACCAGGCCGATGAAGGTGGTCATCACGGTCATGGTCTTGGGGCGGATACGTTGTACGGCGCCTTCCTGGATTGCGTGCCAGAGGTCGTCGGTATTACGCATCCGTCCCTCGGCCTCGAACCGATCGAAGCTGTTTTCCAGGTAGAGAAGCATGACCAGCCCCGTCTCGACCGCCAGCCCGGCGAGCGCGATCACGCCGACCCAGACCGCCAGCGACAGGTTGTACTCCAGGAGGTAGAGCAGCCAGACCGCGCCGACGAGGCTGAACGGCAGGCTCATGACGAGTATCGCCACGCGGAGCCAGCTCTTGGTCGCCATATATAGAAGCAGCAGGATCAGCACGCCGGCCATCGGGACCACGACCATCAAGCGTTGGCGGGCGGCCTGCATGTACTCGTATTGGCCGGACCAGATGATGCTGTAGCCTTGCGGGAGTTGGACCGATGCCGCGACCGCTTTCTGGGCGTTGGCGACGTAGGTGCCGATGTCAAGCCCGGCGATATCGACGTACACCCAACTGGTGAGTCGGGCGTTCTCGCTCTTGATCATGGGCGGTCCTTTGTGGATCCGGATCGTAGCAAGTTGGCCGATAGGGATCTGTGCGCCTGATGGCGTGGCGACCAGTGTCTGCCGCAATGACTCGACATTGTCGCGCAGCTCGTGTGGGTAGCGCAGGTTCACCGGGTAGCGTTCGAGTCCTTCGACGGTGGAGGTGATGTTCATGCCGCCCATCGCGCTCATGACCACGTCCTGCACGTCGGCGATGGACAGGCCGTAGCGTGCGATCTCATCGCGGTTGATATTGATGTCGAAGTAGTTCCCCCCGACGCTCTTCTCGGGGAACGCGCTGATCGTGTACGGGCCGGTCCCCTCGGCGGTCTTGACCACGTTGGCGATCTGGCCGGCGAGGTCGGACAGTGTGCGGAGGTCAGGCCCAAGGACTTTGATGCCGATCGGCGTCTTGATGCCCGTGGAGAGCATGTCGATCCGCGTCTTGATAGGCATCGTCCAGGCGTTGGTCAGCCCGGGGATCTGCATGACCTCGTTCATCCCGGGCACATGCGTGCCGTCCGCCCAGTCGTATCCGTAGATCAGGTCGTCGATGGTGATGGTCTGCTGGTCCGGCCAGATTTTCCCGGGCATCCATGCCAACCAATCGGGCCAATCGCTGTAGAAGCGATCCACGGGTCGGGTCCGCCACAGGCTCTTGTCTCGCCGTAGCGTGATGGTGGTTTCGAGCATGCTCGGGGGTGCGGGGTCGGTGGCGGTCTCGGATCGCCCGGCCTTGCCGAAGACGGTCTCGACCTCGGGGAACTGCATGATCAGCTTGTCTGTTTGTTGCAGAAGTTCGCGAGCCTTGGTCATGCTTATGCCGGGGTCGGTGGTGGGCATGTACAGCAGGTCGCCTTCTTCAAGCGGCGGCATGAACTCGCTGCCGAGCTGGCTGAACGGCCAGAGTGTGACCAGTATGAGCAGGACTGCCGCGATCAGTGTCGACCATTGGTACTGCATCACGAAGTTGAATGCGGGGTTGTAGAGCTTCTGGAGGATCAGGCTGATCGGGTTGCGCTCTTCGGAATAGATCTTCTGAGGCATCACCATAAGCCCAGCTATCACAAGCCATGCCAGCGCGATCCACCAGCGATAGTCGTCGAGCCGGGGAAGGGGAGCGACGGCAATGATCAGAGCAGGCACCAGTGTGACGGCGGCGTATACCGTCAGCCGTTTCGCGGCCGACCAGGCCTTGGGCACGACACGTTCCGAGATCAGGTAGACCATCATGACGGGGATGATGGTGATGGCGAGGATGGCGGCGCTGCCCATGGCGAAGGTCTTGGTGAAGGCCAGGGGCTTGAACATGCGTCCGGACTGCTCGCCGAGCACGAAGATCGGCAGGAAGCTGACGGTGATAATCAGCAGGCTGAAGAAGAGGGTCGGCCCGACTTCGGCCGCGGCCTCGCCGATGATCTGCGCTTGCGGTCGCGGTTTCCCGCCCTTGGCCACGCGATGTTTCTCATGTTCCAGGTGCTTGTGCGCGTTTTCGACCATCACGATCGAGCTGTCCACCATGATGCCGATGGAGATGGCGATGCCGCCCAGGCTCATGATGTTGGCGTTGATACCGAACAGGTACATGATCGACAAGGTCGCCATCACGCCGATCGGCAGCACGAACGCGGCGACCATCGCGCTGCGGGCGTGCAGGAGGAACACAAGGATCACCAGGGAGACAACGATGATTTCTTCCGTCAGCGTCTTGCGGACGGTATCGACCGCCCGCAAGATCAGGTCGGATCGGTCGTAGGCGACCTCGATCGCCACGCCCGGCGGCAGGCCCCGCTCCAATTCAAAGAGCTTGTCGCGAGCGCGTTCGATCGTGGCCAGGGCGTTCTGTGCGAAGCGCATGACAATCGTGCCGCCGACCACCTCGCCCAGCCCGTTCCACTCGGCGATGCCCCGGCGGATCTCCGGGCCGACACGTATCTCGGCGACGTCGGCGAGGTAGATCGGTGTGCCGTCTTCGTTGGCGCCAAGTGAGACCTTACGCAACTCGGCCAAGACCTTGTCCGTCCGGACGTTCTCGATTGTCAGTCCTGCGGCGGCGGCTTGTTCGATTTCCTGTTCGGTCATCGTGCCGAGGTAGCCAAGGCCGCGGACCATGTATTCGGTTTCGCTCATCTCGACGAGTCGACCGCCAACATCGACGTTGGACTGGCGGATCGCCATCTTGATCTTCTTCAGCGGCAGGTTGTACGCAAGCAGCTTGACCGGATCGACGACGACCTGATACTGCTTGACGAACCCGCCGACGGGCGCGACCTCGCTCACACCTTCCACCGCGGTCAGCTCGAATCTCAGGTACCAGTCCTGCAATCCGCGCAGGTCAGACAGGTCCTGGTCAGAGCGGGTCAAGGGCTTGCCGTTCAGGGGGCAGCTATCGTAGCCCTTGGTTAGTTCGATAGGCTCAAGCCGATCACGCACGTCGGCGGGGGCGGCGTCGAGAGAGTCGTATCGCTTGTTTTCCTGACTGTCGGCGTAGATCACACGCGGCTTTGGGAAGACCCGCTGGTGGACCAGGCGCTCCTGCACGTCTTCGTCCTGAGGCGCGCCGCCCTTGTCCTCGTACCACGCATCCGTTTGGGGGTCGTGCCACAGCCCCTCGGGGTGGTCCGCGCAGTAAGGCCCCGTGGTCAGGATGTACTGGTAGATCCAGCCGACGGCTGTGGCGTCCGGGCCGAGCTCCGGGCTGACGCTCTGGGGTAACTGGCCCCCCACGACACTGAGCTGTTCGAGGACCCGGCTGCGGGCCCAGTACATATCCGTACCGTCCTCGAAGATGATGTAGACGAAGCTGGAACCGAACATGCTGTAGCCGCGGACGACCTTGGCATAGGGGACCGCCAGCATCGAGGTGGTCAGCGGGTAGGTGACCTGGTCCTCGACGATCTGCGGCGCCTGCCCGGGGAACTCGGTGCGGATCACGACCTGCACGTCCGAGAGGTCGGGGATCGCGTCGACGGTGATATTAGACGCCGACCACAGGCCCGC
>JAJRRS010000191.1 GCA_024279275.1 Planctomycetota bacterium
CGTGCTCGAAGGCGAAGCCGACATCGACCATGCGTGCAAGGACAGTTGGAACCGGCTCACCCCCGAACGCCTGAAAACCATCACCGCCACCGACTGGCTTACGCACGAGTTTTAATCGGAATTGGTATAATAATTCGAGTTGCGCCCAAGAAAAGCCGCTTGCGGCTTCGCGAGGCTGAGCGATTGCCTTGCGAAAGTAAATTCTTAGAGGTCGCCTGCAGTGTATTTCGCTACTTCCCCAACACCTCAAGCATCGCCTCAACACTGGTGAGTTTCACCCTCGGCCGACCCGCCTCCTTGCCTAGGCTCAACTCGTGTTCGTCAAGTGTGCGCCAGTGGTCGTAACTGAAATACTTAGGCTGCCGCTTGCGGATAAACGCCTCGACAGCTTCGGCGGTAGCGTGCTGCGGTTTAAGCACGTTCCCCGCTCTGATGTCTTCGAGCATGCACTCAACCGTCTCGATGGCATCCCCTTTATTCGTGCCGATCAGCCCCGTTGGCCCGCGCTTGATCCAGCCGGCACAGTACTCACCTGTGACCGGCTCATTCGATTGTTCGTCGGTAGTCACTCGGCCTTTTTCATTAGGGATCACAGCCCACTTGTCGTAGAACGGCACGCCCTCAAGCGGCACGCCCTGATACCCAACGCTTCGGAAGATCAACCCGCAGTCCAGGTGCTCCGTCTTCTCCGTCGCACGCGGGCGCATCGTGCCGTTGTCGGTTTCATATAGCTCGTTCTGAACGATATCGACCCCAGCAACCTGCCCGTCTTTGCCTGTGATATTTGTCGGCGAAACAAGAAAACGTATCGCCAGGTCGCGAGACTTACCCGCATCCGGCGAGCCAGCCATCTCCTGCAATAAATCCACCTTCTTCTGCGCCGTCGCGTCAGGGTTCTCAGCCATGTGTTTTTTCGTCAGGTCATCAAGCTCGGCTTCCTCAGCCAACACGCGAACCTGCCCGTCGTCCATCTTCCCCAATTCCTTCAGCTCAGGGAAACTAAACGCCGCCTGCGCCGGCCCACGCCGCCCCAGCATCACCACCCGCTTGACCTTGCTCTTCGCCAACGCCTCAAGCGCATAGTCCGCGATGTCGGTCTGTTTGAGTTCATCGATAGTCCGGCAAAGAATGCGCGCAACATCCACCGCAACATTCCCAACCCCCACAACAACAACCGTCGGCTGGGACAGGTCGAACTCAAGGTCACAGTAATCAGGATGCCCGTTGTACCAGGCGACAAACTCAGTCGCCGAATGCGAGCCTTGAAGCTCTTCCCCAGCGATACCCAGCGCCCGGTCGGTCTGAGCGCCGACGGTGTAGACGATCTGATGGTAGTGATTACGAAAGTCAGCCAGCGTCAGGTGTTCGCCGCAGCAGACGTTGCCGAAGAACCGGAACTTAGGGTTCTGTGCTGTGCGGTCGAAGACCTTGGTCACGTTCTTAATCTTGGGATGGTCAGGTGCCACCCCGTGCCGCACCAGGCCAAACGGCGTAGGCAGGCGGTCGAACATATCGACCTCGATATTCAAGTCGCCCTGCTTGAGCAGGTGCTCGGCGGCATAAAAACCAGCGGGGCCGGCACCGATGATGGCTACGCGAAGGGGTTGGTCAGCACTCCCTGGTGTTCCTTCAGGGACGGGCGTTGAGCTATCGGGGGCGGGGGTCATGGGAGTCTCTCAAACTAATTGAGGTGGTGGTGGGGGGGGTGAATCTACGGACGAGGGTTGCTGCATCCAGACGCCGCCGACATCTGGGATGGCCAGCTTACTCCACGACTTCGATCTGCGACACATCACGAACTTGGATCTGCGGCCGATCGCGGTGCAGCGTCACCTTCCCGGTGACCAGCAGGGTCTTATTAAGGTAGTGCTCCTCCGGCGGGTCGGGCAACAACTTGTAAGCCTCGGGGAACATCACGATGTAAAACTTGTCCTGCCAGTCCGGGTCGTAGTTCAAGAAGCGTAGCTGGCCATTTTTTCCTGTAACAACGATCGTGCCCTTGACCGTGATCGTCTGCCCCACATGCTTGTGCGCTTCGGTCCAGGCGATCGGCCCATCAGGCGTCGGCAGCGTCGAATCCTCAGGCGGCTTGGCGTTGTACGCCTCGTCCGTGATCAACTTGGTCGGCGCGATGGGCGCGGTAATGCCTTCCCCATGTTTGGGAAGCGGGCTTAAACCGTTCGTCGCGAGGTATGGCTTACCATGTTCCGCCTGCGTCGGCTTGCCCGCCTCCGGTTGTATGGCCGGGGTAAGCGCAGCCAAATCTTTTGCATCATCGTCTGACGAAACCGGCTTGCCAGCCAGATAAATAAAACCGATCGTCACCAGCCCCAGAATAAAAACAAGGGCCAGCACCGTGATCGGTTTACCCATGCCGGGATTGGCCGAAGAATCGGGTCGCGTTAACGGGTCGTTACTCATTGACATGAACACCTCACCTTAGGGTGATTAAGAGACGCGATTGTATCATAGACCAGCCTCGTTGCCGAGTATCAACCGTCTGCCTTGCCCTTAAATCCAACCCCCACAACACCCCCGATGCCCACCCCCCTTGTGCTACCATGTCCCTATGGACCGCGTCCTTGGACAATCTCAGGCGATCGATCTGCTGAACCTCCAGCTAACCACCGGCCGACAGCACCACGCCTACATCTTCCACGGCCCGGTCGGCGTCGGGAAATTTACCACCGCGCTGGCCTACGCCCGTGTCCTGCTCTGCCACGACACCAGCACCGACCTCGCCGGCCGAACCATCGCCTGCGACGCCTGCCCCTCCTGCAAGCTCCTCGCCGACCTCACCCCCGACCCCCAATCCACCAAAGACGACGACACGCTCGGCCTGACCACCGCACACCCCGACCTGCACGTCATACGCAAAGAACTCGCTCGCTACAGCGACGACGCCAACACCCGCAACCGCAAGCTCACACGCATACCCGTCGAAGTCCTACGCTCCGCACTGATCGAACCCGCTAACCTCGCACCCAAACTCGCCAGCGGAAAAGTCTTCATCGTCGACGAAGCCGAATTGCTAAACCCCGCCGGCCAAAACGCGCTACTCAAAACACTCGAAGAACCCCCCCCCGGCACCACCCTCATCCTCGTCACCGGCAACGAAGACCGCCTCCTGCCCACCATCCGCAGCCGCTGCATGCGCATCGCCTTCTCACCACTACCCGATAAAGCCATCGAAGACTGGTGCACACAACAGGCCCCCGACTTATCCGATCAACACCACCGCGCCCTGGTCGAGTTCGCCTCAGGCAGCCTCGGCCGTGCCGAACTCATCACCCGCTACAGCCTGCTCTCATGGACCGACGCCATCCTCCCCGCACTCGATCACGCCGCGCAAGCCAGACCCACCGCCGACCTGGGCCAACAAATCTTCAGCTTCATCGACACCTTCGCCAGCGAATTCGTCAAGGCCCACGCCAACGCCTCCAAAGAAGCAGCCAACAAACTCGCCGCCGACCTCATGTGGTCCCTCATCGCCACCCGCGCCCGCGCCCGACTCGCCCAGCTCGCACAAAACTGCGCACCCGACGACCCCATCAACAACGAACAAATCCTCTCCCCCTGGCTCGCCGTCATCGACGCCACCGAGCAGGCCCAGAAACACCTAGGCTCAAACGTCAACCTCTCCATCACCTGCGACCACATCGCCGTCGCCCTGACCCGCAGCCTCGCCCCATCATATTAAGCCCCACTTCACACCCTCCCTCCCCAACGCCGAGCCTGAGCGCAGCGAAGACTCGGGTATCTGCCCCGTGACCCCACCCTTCTCCCCATCGACGAAGCCCACGTTCGCCGAACGTGGCCCCACCGCATGCTTGGCCCAAAGCCCAATCACCCATACCCTGTACCCCTGTCTGAAATAAATTAAAGGCTACCCCCCATGTCCTGGTACTGGCTTTTCCTGTTCGCCTACGCCGTCGCCGAGTGGATCATCCGCATCGTGATGATCGCGGTGATCCTGCGCCGACGTTTTACGCCCAGCACCGCGCTGGCCTGGCTGGTCCTGGTCATGCTGCTGCCCGAACTGGGCCTGATCGTTTACCTGCTGATAGGGGTCAACCACCTGGGCCGACGCCGCGCACGCTCGCACCGCATGGCCGTCGCCCAGGCACGCGCCATGCAAGACCCCGATTGCCTCGCACGCCACGCCATCCGTCCCGAGATCGACCCCCAGCAACGCAACATGATCCTCCAGGCCGAACGCATCAGCGGCAACCCCATCGTCGCCGGCAACAATATCGAATTGATCCCCGACGCCGACACGCTCTGCCAAAAACTCACCGACGACATCGACGCCGCACAACACCACGCACACCTCCTCTACTACATCTTCGCCCCCGACGACATCGGACAACGCATCGGCGACGCACTGATCCGCGCACGCAAACGCGGCGTCGCTTGCAGACTACTCGCCGACGCCGCAGGCTCACGCGCACTATTCCGCAGCAACCTCTACCGCGACCTCCTGACCCACGGCGTCGAGGCCCACGACATGCTCCCCGCTTCCCCCTGGAGAAGAAAACTCGCACGCATCGACCTCCGCAACCACCGTAAACTCGCCGTCATCGACGGCACCACCGCCTACGCCGGCAGCCACAACGCCGTCAACGAAAACTACGGCCACAAACACGCCGGCAAATGGATCGACCTCTCCGGCAGATTCACAGGCCCCATCGTCGCCCAGTTCCAACAACTCTTCTGCGAAGACTGGGCATTCGACACCGACCAGACACTCCACGACAACAACCTCTTCCCAAACATCCAACCCGCCGGCGAGATGGCCGCACAACTCGTCCCCACCGGCCCTAACCACGAAGGCGAAAGCTTCCGCCGTGTCCTCATCGCAGCACTCGCCGCCGCCCAACGCCACATCATCATGACCACCCCGTACCTCGTCCTGGACGAACCCACCATGCTCGCCCTGGCCATGGCCGCCGACCGCGGCGTTCAGGTTGACCTGGTCGTCCCCAAAAAATCCGACCACCCCATC
>JAJRRS010000192.1 GCA_024279275.1 Planctomycetota bacterium
CATTCTTCTCCGACATTGCGGGGATGCTCTCCGCTGGGAGCGGCTTGAACAGCGACCGTGCCGGGGTGGTCGCCATCATCGCGATCGTGATTGGTTTCCTGGCGTTTATTGTTTCGCGTTATATCGCTGGGATGACCAAGGTCAGTGAATGGCAGTTGCTGCGTGGTGGTGCTGGGTATCTCATGGGCAACGTCGTGGTCACGGTGCTGCTGATCGCGGCGGCGGCTGGGCTGGCGTGGGACCAGTACGACCTGTTCCCGGTGCTTGCGGTGGCGGCTCCTGCGATGATGATTCTGCTGGGCACGGAGATGCTGCTTAGCTTTATCTTCGGGTTCTATCAGCCTCGGCGTCCGGGGCAGATGCCGAGGCCGGCGTTTGACAGCCGAATCCTCGGGTGGCTGACGCGCCCGGAATCGCTGGCGAAGATCGTCCGCGAGGCGATCGACTATCAGTTTGGTATCGAGGTTTCGGATAGCTGGTTCTATCGGCAACTGGCCAAGGCTGTCCCGATGCTCGTGCTGGTGAGCCTGGTGATCCTGTTTGGGATGACCTCTGTGGTGATCGTGGCTCCGCATCAACGAGCGATGGTCACGCGATGGGGTGCGCTGCACGAAAACAGCGAAGTGAGTCCGGGGCTGCACTGGAAGCTGCCTTGGCCTTTGGGTAAGGCTTATAAATACAACGCCTCGCGCATCCACGAGATCTATGTCGGGTCGTCTGCGGATCACTTCCAGCGGGACGTGGCGATCCTCTGGACGACGAAGCACTCCGGGGAGGGTGAGGAATATCTGCTCACCGCGCCCAGCAAACACGCAGGCGAAGAATCAGCCGACACCGATGCCGCTGCGGGTGAGTTGGCTGGTGGGTTAGGTGTGGTCAAGTACCGCGTCGCCGACGGCGGGCTTTACGACTACAGCATGCTGGCTCTGGATGATGAAGATAACCCGACGGAGTTTCTCACCGCTCTGTCGGAGCGTCGATTCAACACCTATTTCGCGACGCACGACATCGACGCGCTATTAACCACCGCGCGGGTATCCGCTGGGGAGATACTACGGGCACAGATCCAAGGCGACGTCGATGAAATGAAGCTGGGTATCGAGGTGGTGTACGTCGGTCTGGAATCGGTGCATCCGCCGATGGAAGGCGACGTCGCCAAGAAGTTCCACGAACAGATCGACGCCCGGCAGGAAAAGAAGACCATGATCCAGGAGGCCCACCGCAAGGCGGTAACCGAGCTGGCACAGATCGCGGGCACGCAGGCCAAGGCACTGAAGATCGACGCGGCTATTCAGGATGTTGTCTCGCTTCAGCAGTCGCTGGAATCGATGCGGCTTAGCGACAGCTACGACCAGGCGCAGGCCAACGTGCTCGCTGAGCAGATCACAGAAAAGAAAACCCACATCGAAAATCTTCTGGACGAGGCGGGCGGCGATGCTGCGATCCTGATCCATGAAGCCCGGGCTTACCGTTGGGAATATGCATTGAGTGAGCGTGCCCGGGCGATGCGTACCGCATCACGCTTCTTTGCTTACCAGCAAGGCCCAAAATACTACATGGCTCGCGAGTACCTTAACACGCTGGCTGAGGGCCTCGCGGACCGACGTAAGTTCATCCTTGTGGGCGAACAACCCGTGCCGCCGATCATTCGCTTTAACGCGACAACCACGACCAGCAACCTGGGCGTGATCGGTGTGGAATAACCTTGAAGAATAAACCTTGACATCCGCCGGCTGGGTCTGAAAGATCAACCCGCCGACACAAACGAAAAACCCCAAGCTCGATTGTTGGAGATACGAACGTTATGAAGAAGAACCTAAGTATTATGGCAGGCATCGCAGTCCTCATCGTCCTCGCGTCGTATGCGGTGATGTACCAGGTCCGCTACGACCAGGTCGCTGTGCTCACGACGTTGGACAAGACCGTCGCACCCACGCGCAATGAGGCCGGTGAGATCACGGACCCGGGCAGCCTGATCCTCGAATCGGGCTACGGCTTCAAGGCCCCCTCGCCGATCCAGAAGATCCGTGTGTACTCCAAGAGGATCCAGCTCCAGGAGACACAACTGAGCCAGGTGCAAACCGCCGATGGCCAAACCGTTCTGGTCAAGCTATATCTGGCCTGGCGGATCGAAGACCCTTATGCGTTCTTTGTCACCCTTGAGACAGAAAAAAATGCACACGAGCAGCTCGCTTCGATGCTCGGTGAACTCACCAAGGTGATCTCCACCTACAAGTTCGATCAACTGGTTAACGCCGACCCCGACAAGATCAAGCTCGAAGAGATTGAACAGAAGAGCCTGGAGCAGCTCAATAAGACGCTGGGCGCGATCGATCCCAGCTACGGGATCAAGGTTGAGCGGGTCGGGATCAGGCGTATCCTGCTCCCGGAAGACACCACGCAGAAGGTTTTTGAGGCGATGGCATCGACGCGTGAAAGCCTGGCGGAGAATGCCCGGGCGGAGGGTGACGCCGAGGCGAAGAACATTATCAGCAAGGCGGAGGCGGCGAAGAGCCGTATCCTTGCTTTTGCGCAGCGTCGGGCACAGGCGATCCGGGATGAGGGCAACCGCGAAGCGGCACAGTACTTCAGTGCTTTCCGCGAGGATCCGGAATTTGCCATCTTCCAGCGGCAGATTGAAGCGCTGCAGAAGATGCTCGCGCACAACACGACTTTCGTGCTGGACGCCAACCAGTTGTGGTTCCTAAAACCCTTGACGGGTGAAACCCCTGGGCAATCGAAACGGTAATCCAAGTATAAAACCGATGGCCCGCGCAAACCGATCTGAACGACAAACGAAACCAAGCAGAAATACGCCCCATGGCTGAGAAGATTAAAAACCCGTTCATCCATTCGCACGACGACGACTGCGATCACGACCACCACCACGAGCACGAGCCTTTTGAGCCGGCGGACCCGGCACAGAAGTCGCTCGCCGACGCCATGCGCGTCAGCTTTATGCTGTTGAAGATCATCATGGTTGCGATGCTGGTGTTCTACGCCTCGACCGGGATCTTCCGCGTCGAGTCTAAGGAGCAGGTCGTCCGCCTGCAGCTAGGCGAGATCGTCGGGGAAGATGATGGGCTGGTCTACGAGCAGGGGTGGTACATTGGCTGGCCTTATCCCATCGAAGAGAAGATCGTCGTCCCGATAGATCCGCAGAACGTAGTTATCCAGAATACTTTCTGGTACGAGGCCGGGGCCGTCACCACGGGCCTGCAGCGTGGGCAGCCATTGAATCCTGAAAAAGACGGGTCGCTGTTAACCGGCGACGCCAATATCGTCCACGGCCGATTCACCGTCTACTACACCATCGATAACGTCATCGACTTCGTAAAGAACGTCGGGTTGGTCAAGCCCGGCGACCTGCGATACCAGTACGCACCTGAAATATATCCGATGATATTTGCCGACGAACTGGTCACCAGTGTCGCGGAGCAAGGCATCGTCTACGCAGCGGCCCGCGTTCGTGCTGATGACTTTATCAAGGGTAAACTTAAACGAGCAGTCGCTGTCGACCGGATGCAAGCGGCTTTGGACGGGCTTGGTGCGGGCATCAAGATCGATCGGCTTGCGGTGGACAAGCATGTAGCGCCGCTTGCGGTGCAGCCGTCATACAGCTCGGTCACCAATGCGGAGAGTGAGCGATCCCAGAAGATCAACGCGGCACGCCAGCAGCGTACCAGCCTGTTGACCACTGCTGCGGGAGAGGCGCACGATCAGCTATTCGCGTTGGTCCGTGAATACGAACTCGCCCGGTCGGCCAGCACTCCCGAAGCAGCCGAGATGGCGGAGGCGCTGTCTTTAGAGATCGACACCGCATTCGATCAACTCCGCATGCCCGCGGAACGGGGCGGGGACGCGATCGGCGGCGAGGCGTCAAAGCTGATCAGCGAGGCCAACACCTACCGCACGGAAACCGTCGAGCGTGTTAAGTCAGAAGCCGCCAGCTTCCGCACGCTGTTGAGTAAGTATCGTGAAGCCCCTGAGCTGTTTGCCAGCCGGGAATGGCAGCAGGCGCGCGAGGTAATCTTCACCGGCGACGTCGAGACGCTTTATAACAACGGCGGTCAGATTTACCTGGAACTGAACGCCGACCCTGAAATCTCCCGGCAGCGTGAGACGGATCGGCTGGAGAAAGCGGAGCGGGACGCTGAGCTTCAATTGAATTAGTAAGCGGCGTACGCGATTCGGCCCGGCCTGGATTAGTTAAGAGGGCACGATCCCTATGAGTCAAGCATCAACCCAAAAAGCCGACCCCGCACCGCTGTCTCAGGACATGGTCATCAAGTGCATCGGGCTGTCAAAGGTCTTCAAGGACTTCTGGCTGCGCAACCGCGTGAAGGCTGTTGATACCATCGATCTGGATATCCGTAAGGGTGAGGTCTTCGGACTGCTTGGGCCAAACGGTTCGGGGAAGAGCACGACGATCAAGCTGATCCTGGGGTTGCTGCACCCGACGGCTGGGCGCATCGCTGTGTTTGGTCGGCACCCGCGCGATGTTAAAAACAAGCAACGCATCGGATATCTTCCGGAAGAGTCGTACCTGTATCCGTTCCTTAACGCTTACGAGACACTTGAATATTACGCGCGGCTGTTCCATCAGAAGCGCGGCATCCGTAAGCCACGGATCGACACGCTGCTGGAGATGGTCGGGCTGCAGCATGTGGCGCGCAGGCCTATCGGCGAATACTCCAAAGGCATGCAGCGGAAGATCGGGTTGGCGCAGGCGTTGATTAATGATCCGGATCTTTTGATCCTGGACGAGCCGACTGCGGGGATGGACCCGATCGCGACGGCGGATGTTAAGCGAGTTATCCTGAGTCTTGCGGAGCGTGGCAAGACGATCCTGTTGTGTTCGCACCTGTTGTCTGATGTTGAGGATGTGACCGACCGGGTTGCGATCATGTACGGCGGGAAGATCCGTCGGCACGGGCAGATCGACGAGTTGTTGGAGCAGCACGACCGGACGATGATCTCGACTCCCGCGTTGGACGCTGAGGCGGAGGAGCGCATTATCAAGCTCCTCGAAGAGCAGGGTGTCTGCGACACCTCGATCACTCGGCCGCGTCAGAAGCTGGAGACGCTGTTTCTGAATATTGTTGCTGAGGCGCAGGCTGAGGGTGTGGCGACCAGTGGCGCGCAGTCCGGCGGGAAGATCGCGACGTTTCTGGAGAGCGGTGCTGACGGTCAGGGCCGACCCGGTGAGGGCGATGACCTGATCGATCAGCTCACGACGAAATCATCTTCGGGTGTTGATGCAGAGCATCCCTCGGAAGTGGAACACGTCGATAGGGAAGCCAAGGCACACGAAGAGCAAATCATCGGATCACTCACAAGCGCCGGAGTGGAAACTCACGAACCCGACGTGCCCGCACCCAAGGCTGAGGAACAAACAGACACAGATTTGATCGACTCATTGATCCAGAAGAAGGATGGGGACAAGAAACCCAACAACTAAAGTAGTATGCGTCATACTCCACTACCTGAAGCAAGCCCATGTGCAACATGGGCGCGGCCAACGACACACACCTCGCCGACGTTGTCGGCGGGCTACGGGTTCGGGTTGACGCAACATGTTCTAACGTCCGGCAGTGATTGAATACGACATGCGCAGAAGCTGGAAGATGTGGCTGATTGTTTTGTTTGCCTTGGTCGCATTGACCGAGGGCGTTGGGTTGCTGCTGGTCGCACAGGGGTCGGATGCGATGGGGCAGATTATCCGATCGGTCGGGAGGATCATCGCGAATGCCTGGGTGATCTATGGGTTGATCGTCTGGCGTGAGGTGCCTTGGGTCCGGCGGTTCGGTGTGATCCTTCTGGGGACTGCGGCAACGCAATTGCTGGCGCTGGTTTTCTGGGCGATGGGTTGGACGGACATGGTCATCGCTACCGTGGGCGCTTATGCGATGGCGATGATTTTTTACGCGGGGCTGTGGGTCATACGCATCCTGTTGTCGCCGGGCGTGGCGGTATTCGGCGTGGCGCGGACGTTGGTCGACGAAGCGATCCGCATGAAGATCGCTTTGGTCTTTATCGTCGGCGTGGCGATCCTGATTGCAGTGTTTCCTTTCATCATCGACCAGGATGATTTTCTTAAGTATCGGATCACGTCGTTTTTAACGTGGTCGTTGATGGCGACGTCGGCGTTGTTGAGTCTGATGACATTGTTTTTGTCGATCGGGACGATCACCAAGGAGCAGGCGCAGCGTCAGATATTTTTGACGCTGACCAAGCCGGTGAATCGCGCGGAGTATTTGATCGGCAAGTGGCTTGGGATATCGCTGCTGAATCTGCTGCTGCTGTCGGTGGCGGGTGCGGGTATTTATGCGTTTACGATGCTGCTGGCTGGGCAGCCGGCGCGGGATGGCGCGGACCGCATGGCGGTGGAGAGTCAGGTTCTGGCGTCACGTCAGTGGGTCGAGCCGACGCCGCCGAACCCCGATGAATTGAAGCAGATGTATGACTATATGCTGGAGAGTGCACGGGACGCAGACCCACAGCGTTACGGCAAGCCCGGCGACCCGCTCGGCGAAGTCTCCGCGGCTGACCGCGCTGACATTCAGCAAAAAGTCATGCTGCAATGGTTCTCGATCCCCAATCAGTACTCCAGGACGTATCGATTCAACGGGCTTGAAGACGCGAAGAACTATCCTCAGCCGTTGCAGCTACGATTCAAGCCCAAGCTCGCGGGCAGCTCGATCAATGGCTTCGTGTATCTGCACCTGCGTATCAACGACCGGACTTACATTAAGGAAGGCATCACCACCGCAGCGCCGGAGAACCTGCTGAAGCTCGCGGAGAATAATTTTCACGTCATCGACATCCCCACACGCTTAATTGACGAGGAGGGCGGGCTGAGTATTCAGATCCGTAACCCCACGCCCGGCGGGATCCGTCAACCCGTGCTGAACTTCAATCCCAAGGACGGCATCGAGATACTTTACCGGGTCGGGGGGTTTGAGAATAACCTTGTGCGTACGCTCGTGGTCGTATGGATGAGGTTGATTTTCCTGGCGATGCTCGGGCTGGCAGCGGGTGCGTATCTGAGCTTCCCGGTGGCGGCGCTTGTGTGCATGCTGGTGTACTTCACGGCTGCGGGCAACGCCTACCTCGCGGAGTCGTTGCAGTTTTACGCGGCGTTCCCCAAGGACTCTGTGCCGTTTTTCGAGAAGATCCTCTGGTTCATCAGCACGACGCTGAAGTTTATATCTGAGGGCGAGTTCTACGATTTATTCAAGCTGTATATCAAGCTGATCGCGTCGGGTTTTATGTTGGTCACGCCGTCGTTTGGTGAGCTTAACCCGACGCCGTTGGTTTCCGATGGCAGGCTCGTCCCGATCGACATGCTGGTCCGTGCGGTGGTCTGGTCGGGTGGTGTGTGGACCGGGTTCGTCGGGCTGATCGGCTGGCTGATCTTCCGAAGCCGGGAGTTGGCGAGGGTGACGGTATGATGAAAGATCACTGGGTGCAATCCGCTGCGGTCGTTGTTGCTGTGCTGTGCGTGTTCGGATCGACGTTGCTGGTCGCGCCGATCAATCAGCAGCGCGTCGATCTTCAGATCGTGCACGAATCTCGTTATGGTGACGCGCCTAAGTACGCGCTACTCGCGGCATCGCTGGGCACGTTCCGGGGTATTGCGGCGGACTTTCTCTGGTATCGCGCTGAGAAGCTCAAGAGCGAGGGCAAGCTCTTCGAGGCCAATACTACTGCGGGGTGGATCACCACACTTCAGCCGCGGTTTGGTCAGGTCTGGGTCTTCCAGTCCTGGAACATGGCGTACAACATCTCGGTGCTGACGCACACGCAGGAAGAGCGTTGGGACTGGGTCAACAAAGGGATCAAGATTCTGCGTGATGAGGGGATTGTTTATAACCCCAACAACATCGCGATCTACCGTCAGCTCGGCTGGACGTTCTTCCACAAGATCGGCCAGCGTACTGATGATATGAACCAGTACTACAAGATCCAGCTCGCCATCGAGTGGCAGGAGTTGTTGGGCACGCCGACGGTGGGTGCGACGACAGAAGTCGCGTTGGAGCGGTTCAAGCCAATCGCCGACGCTGCAGATCTGTACTTTCCAGAAGAGTTCGATGCGGAACATGTGCGAGATCCGCTGACGCACCTGTACGAGGAGGAGCCGACGACCCGTGCGTTGGTCGCGCGTCTGCGTGAGATCGGCTACGAGCCTAACCAGGAATGTCTGCGCATGATCGGTCGGATCATGATGTTCCAGCCTTACTCGGACCCTCGCCAACTGGCTGGCCCCGGTGGGCCATTCCTGGACGAGCGAGCAAGCCAACTTTACCCGTTGCTGGGCGACCCGAAATACACAGAGGCTTTCCCGCCGCTGATTCACTTTATGCAGGCCAAGGTTCTCATCGAGGACTACCACATGTCTCCGCGTCGGATGTACGACCTGATGGTGAAGTTTGGGCCGATGGATTGGCGTCACGCGGGCAGCCAAGCGTGTTACTGGGCCGCCACCGGGGTTGAGAAGGCGGGCGAGATGAAGGACAAGACCAAGATTGATGTCCTTAATACCGACCGGCAGATCATCCACGCGATGCAGATGCTCATGAACTCGGGGGCAATCAGTTATAACCCGATGACCAACCGGTACGACACGGTCCCGGACCCCCGGTTCATCGATTCTTATGGCGACGCGATGGTCGAAGCCAATGAGCGGCAGGTCCAGATCGACTGGGCGGGCCAGGGCAATGAAAAGGCTTTCAAGCAGGGTCACGAAAACTTTCTGCTTCGCGCTATTCTGAACGCCTATCTTTATGGCGACATTGAAAAGGCGCAGGGCTACTACACGAAGTTACGGGGCCTCTACGGGAAAGAGTCGCACAACGTCTACTCCGGCAGGTACAAGCTGAGCCTCCCGGACCTGATTATCACCGAGATCCGGGAAGACTGGCAGATGACGGACCAGGTGGCCCGGCCTTTGATCGAATCGCTGTTGATTAAATCCTTCCGTGAGGGTCTGCTCATCTCGCGTTACGATATCTTCCAGCGCTACGTCGAGCTTGCCCAAAAGTTTGAGAAGAAACTCGTTAAAGAAAAGAAATACGACAACCCCACCGCTGGGACCGGGCAGGGCAGGCTGATCAGTTGGGAGAGTTTCGACCAGCTTCTGGCAGAGACTTACATGAAATACATGGTATCGCCGCAGTTTGATCTTCTTGAGCGCGGCCAGGTCTACCGGAATACACCTCTGCCGCTACGGGCCGCGACTTATGCGGGATTCCGTGATGTGATTACTAAACACGCTGAGGAACGGGGCTACGGCAAGAGCGTCGATCAGATCTTCCCGCTGCCGCCTCAGCCAGACACAGAGGCTGGTAAGGCCCCGGCGCAGAGCACGCCTGCTGAAGTCGGCACGATCGAACGCAAGTAATACGGATTGCCCTTAAATTCGTGTACGCACGTTCGGTGGTTCAGGGGAATCCCCCGACAGAGCCGGGGGCCGAGGGGAGGCGTCGCGTGGCCGCAGCGGCGGCTAAACCTCAGTCACTACGGTTAAAGTTAAGATGTTTTATAGGTTCGTCACGGTGATGGTCGCGGTCATTTCGTGGGTGTTGTCTGGCGCGAGTGTGACGGCGTTGGGGCCGGCGTTGGCGGTTTCGATGCAGGCCATGTTTAGCCATTCGTTATTGCCGAAGTCGCCCATCGCGCGGGCCTTGTCTATCCAGGGGTTCCAGATGACGGTGCTGGATGATCCGGACTTGTCGATGGTGATGCGTCGGGCGAGGATGGGGTCGGTCAAGATGCATGTCGATTGGGTATCCAGATACACGCGGTCTGTTTCGCCCTGGAACCGGATGGGTGAATCGGTTTGGGTTTTACGTTTCTGATTATCTACTTTGTCCAGGTAGTCCGCGCCTGTCAGGCCGGTGATTTTTATTTGCTTCGCGTCGGCTACGGCGAGGTAGGTGTGCAGGGCGGCCTCGAATGTTGCGGGAGAATCCGAGGTGTTTTGGGCTGACAACGACATGGTTAGATTCTTTCCAAACGTCACACGGTACTGCACACGGTAGGGATCGAAGGTGGCGGAGAGGGTCAGGGTTAGTGATTCGTGTTGTTGGTCAACGCTGGAAAGACTCCATGTGGAGATTCTTGCCGGGCCGTGTGACGGGGCGGACGTGTCGGTTGGGTGTGGGCCGAACCAGGGGAAGCACACGGGGACACCGCCTCGGATGGCTTTGCCTTTTTGGTATTGCGATGACGCGCTGACAAAGAGGATCGGTTGGTGGCCGGTGGGTTGGAAGGCGGTGATGTGTGCGCCGTGGAGGTAGATGCTGGCGGTGCAGTGGGGTGTGGTAATGACGGCACGCGCCAGGCCGCCTTCGCCGGGATCAAATATGAGCGTGTTGGGGATGGCGAATTGTTCGTTTAGTTGGTCGATTGTTTGGGGTGTGTGCATGTGTGGATTCTATCGGATGAATAACCACAGAGAGACAGGGGCACAGAGAAGGCGGCGGAGGAGAAGGGAGGTATCCGCAGATTGCGCAGATGACGCAGATGGGAAGACATAAAGAATATCACGAAGGGCGCGGAGACACGGAGACACGGAGAAGGCGGAGAACAGTAACAGGGATGAACACAGATGGACGGTGATGTGGAAAAGATGGGAAGGGATTCACCGCAGAGGGAGGTGGGGAAGGGAGTGGCCCACAGATTTACACAGATGGCACAAATTAAGAAGGTGGCGCGACAAGTCGCGGCGCTTCGTGTGGGCGAGCTATGCGGGGGATTGGGGTGTATTGATCTACGGGATCTGCGCAATCTGCGAGATCAATGGGTTAGTTTTTACTGATGTTCGCCACTTTCTCAGTCATCGACAAAGCTGGAGAAGTGTTTGTTTTGTGCGGGGACGACGTGGTCGAGGATGTCGTGGAGGACCTGTGCGGGTGAGTTCAGCGAGTCGATATTGACAATCATTTCTTTGGGGTAGTGCTGGAGGACGGGTGCGGTTTCGCGTTCGTAGACTTCCCAGCGGTGGCGGATGACCTTGGTGTCGGCGTCGTCGTGGCGGTTGGACTTCAGTGCCCGGCGGCGCAGGCGTTCGATCATTTCATCTTCATCGTTGCAGGTCAGGTGGACGACGCTGAGGACGTTGATGTAGTTGTCCATGAGCTTGGCCTGTTCGAGTGTGCGGGGGATGCCGTCGAGCAGGAGGAGGTCTTTGGTGGGTTTGTAATCGCCGAGGACGGCGTGTGCGCTGATGTTTTCGGCCCACATCTTGACGGTGACTTCGTCGGGGACCAGTTCACCGCGGGAGCTGTATTCGTAGAAGATGCTGCCTAGCTCGCTCTTGACGTTGAGGTTGCGGAAGACATCGCCGCAGGCGCAGTGGTAGAAGCCGGGGATGGTGCCCAGGACTTTGCCTTGGGTGCCTTTGCCGGCACCGGGTGCACCGAAGAGGAGGATGGACTTGTAGCGATCCATGAGTCAGTTCCAGGCTTTAAGATAAAAATACATAGTGATCGTTTTTGGTCCCGCGTTCACAAGTCCGCAGTGCCAGCGAACATGTATTTATAAGGTAAATGAAGGTGATTCGCACACTTGCTGGGGGAGGATATATGCGGGCCAAGGCGCGGGCTGAGGATTTGAGGTTATCAAGGCTCTTGGAGAAAGCAGCCTCTCCCAGATTTCGCACCAGATAATCCCCGGATGTTCCTAGATACCCCTGACGCCTCCGGATACCCCGCCGAAGCAGTGTGGACGGTGTATAAGCGGGCTTTGGGGTTGGATTTAATGAGGTTGAAACTGGCTTATGAGCTATTTAATGGGCTTTTTAAGTCAAAATGGGCTGAATAAGTGTGGAATGATTCTAAGCTGACTTGAAATCGTACTGGAATGGTACTAATATGATTGAGGTAATTGATAGTAATTGATAATCAGTATCAATTGATGAGGTTTGATCGCTCTGCGGGCCGTTTAACGGGCTGAATGATGTTAAGTCTGACGCGAAAAACCGATTATGCGCTGGTGGCGTTGACGTACCTGGCTGGGCGGCGTGCTGAGGGTGATTCGCCGGCGAGTGCCAAGCAGATCGCACAGGCGTTTGGGCTGCCGCTGGCGTTGTTGATGAATATCCTCAAGGAGCTGGTGCAGGCGAAGATGCTTTCATCGACGCGGGGTGCTCATGGGGGATATGAGTTGGCGGGGGAGCCTGGACGGATCACGCTGTTGGAGGTGGTCACGGCGATGGAAGGCCCGGTGAGGTTGGCGCAATGTGCTGACGGGCTGCCGATTGTTGGGCAGGGCTGTACGTTGTCGGAGGATTGCCCGATCCAGGGGCCGATCCGTGCGCTGCACCGCAGGCTTAACGGGTTCCTTGCAGAGGTTACACTCCGGGATCTGTGGGAAGATCGGTTAGATGAAGCGGGAAAAACCGATGTGCCCGCGACAACGTCAGACGGCACCTGTGGCTGCCGGAGTGGTAGTAAGAGTACAAACAAGACGTCCCTGAAAGTACCCCCGTTGGCTGAGCCGGCGGGCGTTGATATTTACCAAGGAGCATGACACGATGGCGCTGAAGCTGCCGATTTACATGGATCATAACGCGACGACTCCTGTGGACCCACGGGTGTTGGAGGTGATGTTGCCTTACTTCACGGAGAAGTTTGGGAACTCCGCGAGCCGAAACCACGAGTTTGGGTGGGAGGCTGAGGACGGGGTGAAGCTTGCGCGCAGGCAGGTTGGGGAGTTGATTGGCGCGGACCCTAAGGAAATCATCTGGACGTCTGGCTCGACGGAGTCGAACAACCTGGCGATCAAGGGTGTCGCGGACATGTATAAGGATAAGGGTCGGCACATCATCACGGCGATTCACGAGCACAAGGCGACGCTTGATCCGTGTAAGCGGCTGGCGAAGATGGGGTACGACATTACCTGGCTTGAGCCTGGGGCGGACGGGATTGTTACTGCGGCGCAGGTCGCGGAAGCGATCCGTGAAGATACGATCCTGGTGACGATCATGTGGGCGAATAATGAATTAGGCACGATCAATGAGTTGCCTCAGATCGGCAAGGTCTGCAAGGAAAAGGGTGTGCTGCTGCACACCGATGCGACGCAGGCGGTGGGGAAGATCCCTGTGGATGTGAATGCTGCGGGTGTTGATTTGTTGTCGGGTTCTGCTCACAAGATTTACGGGCCTAAGGGTGCGGGGTTTTTGTATGTTCGCCGACGCAAGCCGCGGGTTCGGTTGACGCCGATCATTGATGGCGGGGGGCACGAACGTGGGATGCGTTCGGGGACGCTGAACGTCACGGGGATCGTCGGGCTGGGCAAGGCTTGTGAGCTATGTCGGCTTGAGATGGTTGAGGAAACCGCGAGGCTGTTGAAGCTGCGCGACAAGCTGGATCATGGGGTTCTCAGCCAGCTCGAGCACGCGGTGATTAATGGGAAGGCGGACCAACGGCTGCCGGGGACGACCAACATCAGCTTCCCCTATGTTGAGGGGGAGAGCATGATGATGGCGATCAAGGATATCGCTGTCAGTTCCGGGTCGGCATGTACGAGTGCGTCGCTTGAGCCTAGTTATGTCTTAAAAGCACTGGGGCTGGGCGACGAGATCGCGCACAGCTCGATCCGTTTTGGGCTGGGACGGTTTACGACCGAAGAAGAGGTTGATTTTACGATCGACAAGGTTGTTACCGCGGTGAAGAAGCTGTTGGAGCTTAGCCCGCTGTACGAAATGGTTCTGGAAGGGATTGACATTAATGCGATCGAGTGGGGGGCGCATTAGTCGATAGCAACAACCCGTAGCCCATGTCCCTGTACGCGGAGGTGGGCGAAGAACCCCAGCCAAGGAATGACTGGGCTTTGAGAATAAGAGCACACGAAAACAAACCCAACACGGGAGTACGCATCATGGCATACAGCGAAAAAGTATTAAGTCACTACGAAACCCCGCGCAACGTCGGGAGCCTGGACAAGAACGCCAAGAATGTCGGAACGGGGATCGTCGGCGCGCCTGAGTGTGGCGATGTGATGAAGCTACAGATCCAGGTCGATGACAGCGGCAAGATTGTGGATGCCAAGTTCAAGACGTTTGGCTGCGGCTCGGCGATCGCCAGTTCGAGCTTGGCGACCGAGTGGATCAAGGGGCGGACCCTCGATGAGGCGATGGCGATTAAGAATACGGAGATCGTGCAGGAGCTGAGCCTGCCGCCGGTGAAGATCCACTGCTCGGTGCTGGCGGAGGACGCGATCAAGAGCGCGATCCACGATTATCAGGAGAAAAACGGGCTGGACCACGGCGACCACGACCACAACTAAGTATCAGAACACAGTAAAGCCTTATTCTCTACAATACCTGACCAACGCCCCCGACCACCCCGGAATTATTCCGGAATCACCCTTGGGTCTACCCCCGGACATAACCCCGGACCCCGAGGCGGCCAAGCTAAACGGAGTAACACGACATGGGACTTATCATCACGGAATCCGCTGCACGCGAAATCAAGACTATCATCAAGCAGCAAGAGCTTGATGCTGATAACGTCTGCCTGCGCGTCGGCGTGAAGGGCGGCGGCTGCTCGGGTTTCAGCTACCTGCTGGACCTGACCGAGCAGAAGCGCGACACCGATGAGCTGTTTGAGGAGCACGACATCAAGGTCGTCTGCGATCCCAAGAGCTATCTTTATCTCAACGGCACGACGATCGACTTCAAGGATGAGATCATGGGTCGGGGCTTTGTATTTAATAATCCCAACGCGACATCGAGTTGCGGGTGCGGCAGCAGCTTTACCGCCTGATACACGGCCTGCGACAATCAGACTTCAACACAGGCCCACGTCTTAATCGCGTGGGCCTGTTTGTGCGCAGACACAGCGATCGGCGAACCGGTGTACTGCCAGGTCGTCGATCGTTGTCGAATGGTCGTTGTTAGATAAAAAGGTGGTCCTTCCGGGATTATCGTGGGCATAGGTCCAAACCGCCGCAGTGGAAGTAGATGGCGGTCTTGAAGTGTTCGCGGTTGCGGAAGCCGGCGGCGAGGCGTTTGATGGTCATGATCTTGCTGTTGAGGCCTTCGG
>JAJRRS010000016.1 GCA_024279275.1 Planctomycetota bacterium
AACCTCGCCGCTGTACTGACCGAGTCAGGCCAACCAGCCCAAGCCTTTAACGTCATACAGGACGTCATCCGCCGCGCCGATGAATTGAACCTTTCCCCCGATGCCTTGCGTGATTTCACGACTCTCCGTGATCGCTACCGCGTCCAAGCCTCGCAAGCACCCGCCTCGCCGTGACCCGCACCATCTCCGGCTCAACCTCATCCTCCGCGAGTTGCTTAATCTTTTGAAGCAACACATCATCCGGTTGCCCATCAAGCCCATCAAAGCAGTTCCCCGCCGCAATCAGCGCATTCCGCTTGAACATCCCCAGCTTGACCCGCTTGATCGCCGACCCCTTCAACGCCTCCCGCCGATCGGCCTCCGTCCAATTCAGTATCTCCAATAAACCAATTCCGGGGGCAGGGGGCCTCGGCGTATACGCCGGGTGGATCCCCAACACATCCAACCCCGCCTCTTCTCCCCCCTGATCCCTGACCCCAAAACCCCGACTCCCATTGTGCGGGCACACCTCCTGGCACACATCACAACCCGCTACCCAATCCCCCATCTTCTCATGCAACCCCTCATCTATCTCACTGCGATGTTCAAGCGTGAGGTAACTGATACACCGTGTCGCATCCACCGCCCTCGGCCCACTCTCGCTGATACAACCCGTCGGACACGCATCAATGCACCGCGTACACGTCCCGCAGTGATCAGTAGGGGGGACCAAGGGAGCCGGATACCCCGCGCCCTCACTCCTCTCCAACTCCAGCGTCGTCACCACCGTCCCCAGGAGCATGTACGACCCCAACCGCGGATGGATCAACAGCGTGTGCTTGCCGATCCAACCAAGCCCCGCCGCCGCCGCGAACTCTCGCTCAAGGATCGGTGCCGTATCCACCGTGCTGCGGAACTTTTCACCCGGATGTTCCTCCGCCAGCGTGTCCGCCAGCTTGTGCAGCCGCTTCTTGATCGTCTTGTGATAATCATCCCCAAACGCATACCTTGCGATCCGCCCATAAGGCCCCGGCCCCCGCGGCTCCAACCCCGCCTTCGCCGGATAAAAATCCGCCACGCAGATCACCGACCTCGCACCCTCCACGAGCTTCCCCGGGTCCAGCCGCACATCCAAATGATCCGCCAGATACCCCATCTCCCCGTGCCGACCCTCCGCAATCCACTCCCGCACCACCTCCCCATGCCCGCTCGGCTCCGCCAACGCGATACCCACCAGCCCAAACCCCAACTCACGGGCTAACCCCAGCACACGCTGGCTGTCACCGGTCGCAGATGATTTAGGCTCTTTCACCGCCTTAGTTTAGCCCGATCTCCACAATCTGCCCGACCACCACCTCCCCGCTTGGCGGTTCGCCCGTTCGTGATTACAATCCCAACCTATATAAGACTGGTTGGCCTGCATAAAGCCCCACGGACCCCCGCACCCATCCGGGGGCCCCGGATACCCGGACCCAATGCCCTACGACATTAAACCCATTGACCTCGACGTCGAAACCACCCCCTACCTCAAACCCGAGGACCTCAAGGGCGATCGCTGGATACTCAACTTCGGCCCACAGCACCCCTCGACACACACCACCCTCCGCCTCGTCATGGAACTCGACGGCGAACGTGTCGCACGGGTCAATCCCCACATCGGATACCTACACTCCGGCTTCGAGAAACTCGGCGAGGTTCTGGACTACAACCAGTACGTCACCATCGTCAGCCGGATGAACTACGTCTCGCCCATCAGCAACGACATCGCCTGGCACCACGCCGTCGAAAAACTCTTCGGCATCGACCTCACACCACGCTGCAAAGTCGTCCGCACCATCCTCGCCGAACTCGGCCGCATACAGGACCACCTCCTTTGTATCGGTGCCGCAGCCATCGACCTGGGCGCCTTCACCGGCTTCCTCTACGGCTTCAACCAACGCGAACGCATCTACGACATCATGGACTACATCTCCGGGCAACGATTCCACCCCGACTACACCCGCGTCGGCGGCGTCATGCAGGAGCTTCCCGATCAGGCCGTCTTCATCAAGATGGTAAAAAACTTCATCTTCGACCAGCTCCCACCAGCCCTCAACGACATCCGCACACTCCTGACCAACAACCGCATCTTCCGCGACCGCACCGAAGGCATCGGACAAATCTCACACGAAGACGCCATCGCATGGAGCCTCTCCGGACCAATCGCACGAGCCGCCGGCGTCAAACGCGACTTACGCAAAGATGAACCCTACCTCTGCTACGCCGACAACTGGGACGGCATGGGCGCCAAAGCCGTCCAGTTCAAGGTCCCCATCGCCACCGCTGGCGACACCTTCGCACGCTACCTCGTCCGTCTCGAAGAAGTCGAGCAATCCATCAGCATCATCGAGCAGCTCATCGACAACATCCCCGACGGCCCCATGAACGTCGACTCCGATGGCAAAGCCGTCATGCCCAGCAAGGCCGAGGTCTACGGCTCAATCGAAGGACTCATCCAGCACTTCGAGATCGTCATGACCAACCGCGGCTGGGAAGCACCCGTCGCAGAAGTCTACGGCGCTAATGAATCCGCCAACGGTGAACTCGGCTTCTATATCGTCTCCGACGGCGGACCACGCCCCTGGCGCGCACGCTGCCGACCGCCCTCCTACATCAACTACCAGGTCTTCGCCAAACTCATGGAAGGCCACCTCATCGCAGACGCCGTCGCCATCCTAGGCAGCCTCAACATCATCGCAGCCGAACTCGACCGATAACATAAAACCGGCGATGGTATCGCCGGTCCCCTAACCGGGTGCCATCGTTGACCCCACGACCGGATACCACCCCGCACCGACCGAACGTATACGACCGCCTCGCCAACCGACCACACACCAACGCCCGAACGAGACCGCAGGAAAACAATCATGGCCTGGATCGCAAAAAACTCCGCCACCATGCAGATCGACCGCCGCGACGAGCCTTACCTCACACTCGCCCTCAAGAAGCAGCTCGAAGACGACGTCATCCCACGCTACGACACTCGCATGGCCGCCACCATGCCCGCACTCCACCTCGTCCAAGACACCCACGGCTGGCTCCCCCATCAAGCCATCGAAGAGATCGCCGATTTCCTGGGCCTACCCGCCAGCCAGGTACTCGACACCGCCACCTTCTACGAAGAATACTGGCTCAAACCACACGGCAAATACGTCATCTGGGTCTGCCAATCCCTTAGCTGCGAAATCCTCGGCCAACCCGCACTCATCAATAAAATCAAAACACACCTCGGCATCGAAGTCGGCGAAACCACCGACGACGGCAAGTTCACCCTCATGGACGTCGAATGCCTCGGCTCATGCGGCACCGCGCCCTGCGCACTGGTCAACCACAAACTCCACGAAAATATCACCGCCGAAAACTTCCAGTCCGTCCTGGACGCTCTGGAGTAGACCAATGGGCTGGTTCACCAAACTATGCCGCAACACCGGCCTGATGATCCACCACGCCGCCAAGCCCGTCGCCGGCAGAAAAAAAATTATCAGCCAACAAACACAAGAAAAAAAAATCAACGAAACCACAACCCTCCGCCGAACAACCATCGAAGAAATCGAAGTTAAACCATCGGTGGATGAAACCGACCAAGTTTAGCGGTCGAGCTTGCTCGGCCCATCTAAATATTAGCGGTCGATCCCAGATCGACGATTGAGACACCCAGACATGACGACACTCAAAGAACCCGTCCTCACCAAACGCATCCCCACACACCCCTTCGGCGACCCCGCCGACCGCAAGCTGGTCACCTACGACCACTACGTCAAGACCGACGGCTACAAAGGACTCGCCAACGCGCTCGCGATGGACCCCAAAAACGTCGTCGAACTCATCAAAGCCGCCGAGGTCCGTGGCCGTGGCGGCGCAGGCTTCCCCGCCGGCATGAAGTGGAGTTTCCTCCCCCCCGAAGACGGCGGACGACGCTACCTCGCCATCAACGCCGACGAATCCGAGCCGGGCACCTTCAAGGACCGCCTGCTCATCGAGTTCGACCCCCATATGACCATCGAAGGCATCGCCATCTGCATGCACGCCTGCCGACTCGATACCGCCTATTTCTACATCCGTGGCGAGTACCACCACCAGCGCGAAGTCTTCGAAAACGCCATCAAGGAAGCCTACCAAAACAAAATCTTCGGCCCCGGCTCCAAACTCGGCCAAATCAACGGCCGCGACCCCGACCTCTTCCTACACCGCGGCGCAGGCGCATACATCTGCGGCGAAGAAACAGCACTCCTTGAATCCATCGAAGGTAAACGCGGCTGGCCACGCATCAAGCCACCGTTCCCCGCCGTCGCCGGCGCATTCGGCAGACCCACCATCATCAACAACGTCGAAACACTCGCCATCTGCACGCCCATCCTCGAACGCGGCGCCGACGGCGTCAAGTGGTTCCAGTCCATGGGCACCCAACGCCCAGACGACGCACCCCCGCACGCACCCGCCAGCTTCGGCCCTAAACTCTTCGGCGTCTCAGGACACGTCAACCGCCCCGGCGTCTACGAAGAAGAACTCGGCATCACGCTCAAAGACCTCATCGAAGGACTCTGCCAGGGCATGCGCAACGGCAAGAAATTCAAGACCGCCATCCCAGGTGGCATCTCCACCGGCGTACTCAGCACCGAAGACTACGAAGTCAGACTCGACTTCGACATCACCAAGTTCGACACACTAGGACTCGGCACCGCAGGCGTCATGGTCATGGATGAAGACACCTGCATGGTCGCCGTCGCACGCAACATCGCACGCTTCTTCAGCCACGAGTCATGCGGACAATGCACGCCCTGCCGCGAAGGCACCCACTGGATGTCCAAGATGCTCTCACGCATCGAAGCAGGCGACGGCACCACCCGCGACCTGGATCTGTTACTAGAAATCGCAGGCTCAATGGGCGCGCTCCCCTCCGGACGCGGAGCCACTATCTGCGGACTCGCCGACGGCGCCAACTGGGCCATACGCACCATCGTCAACAAGTTCTGGGACGAGTTCGAGGCCAAAGTCTCCAGCAAACGCTTCGTCTCACTGTCGGTAGTGGGGGGCTAAACCCCAAACCATCCTTACCCCCTCCCAACGCCGCCCCTGAGTCTCCGAAGGGTCGGGCCTCTTCTATTAAATCAACAATCCCCCTCCCACGTTTAGCCCCGGCGGCCACGCCGGGTTCAAGGGATCCCCACCTCACCTGCTATCATATCCCCATGCCCTCCCTCAAAGGAAAACTCCTGCTCGCCGCCCCCACCATGCAAGACCCAAACTTCGCACGCTCTGTCGTATTGATTATCAAGCACGACAGCGACGGCGCGTTCGGCCTCATCCTCAACCACCCCACCGGCGCGACCGTACGCGACGCCATCGAACTGGATGGCGACTTCCAGGGCGACGCCGAAGCAGGCCTCTTCCGCGGCGGACCCTGCGACGGCCCACTGATGGTCTTACACGAACTGCCCGACCTGGCACAAGAAACCATCATCCCCGAAGGCTCGGATGAACCTGGGGCGACTCCGGAACCGGGGACACATCCGGGGGCCGATGATTCTTCCACTGCTCAGGGCGTCTACTTCACCGTCGAATCCGAACTCGTCCGCGACCTGCTCAACACCCCCAACATCAACGCCCGCTACTTCCACGGCTACGCCGGCTGGGCACCCGACCAACTCGACGACGAACTTATCTCAGGCGGCTGGCTCACCATCGACGCTTCACCACAAACCATCTTCGACCCCGACGTCGGCTCACACGCATGGACCGCACGCCTCAAAGAACGCACCAGAGAAGCTCTCAAGACCCAGATCAACCCCAACCTCATCCCACCGGACCCCTCCGTAAACTGAGTGCCTCTTGCAACCGCTACCCAACGTCAGTCAACTCATCGAGCAAGGCATCCACGCCGGCCAACACCTCGGCGCTCAGGTCTACCTGTCTCGTGACAACCAGGTCGTCTCCGATGTCGCGTGGGGCGAACTCCGCCCCGGCACCCCCGGCACCCCCGGCATCGAGATGGCCCCCGATTCGATCCAGACATGGATGAGCGCCACCAAGCCCATCGCCGCCATCGCCTTCGCACAGCAGTGGGAACTGGGCCGACTCGACCTCGATGAACCCGTCGCCGACCTCATCCCCGACTTCGCACAAAGCGGCAAAGAAACAATCACCCCACGCCACCTCCTCACCCACACCGCAGGCTTCCGCGCAAACCGCTTCAAGTCCCCCGGCGAACCCTGGGACAAAGTCATCGCCACCATCTGCGCAACACCCCTCGAACCCAACTGGACACCCGGCCAACGCGCAGGCTACCACACCCACACAAGCTGGTTCATCCTCGGCGAACTCGTACGCATCGCATCAGGCAAACCCCCCAGCGACTACTACCGACAACACATCTTCGAACCCCTCGGCATGACAGACAGTTGGATCGGCATGCCCGATGACTACTACAAAAAAAACGCCGACCGCATCGGACAGATGCCAAGAACCACCAGCAAATCACCCCTCCCAAGCGGATTCGACCAGCAACGCTGGTGTACCGACTGCCGACCCGGCGGCAGCGGCTACGGCCCAGCCCGTGAACTCGCACGCTTCTACGAAATGCTACTCAACAACGGCGAACTTAACGGCATCCGCATCATCGAACCGCAAACCGTCGCGCTCTTCACCGACCGCCACCGCGTCAACATGTTCGACCACAGCTTCAAGCACATCATCGACTGGGGACTCGGCTTCATACCCAACTCCGCCAAATACGGCAAAGACACCGTCCCCTACGGCTACGGCCCACACGCCTCCGACCAAGCCTTCGGCCACTCCGGATACCAGTCCTCCGTCGCTTTCGCCGACCCCGCACACAACCTCGCCGCCGCCATCATATTCAACGGCATGCCCGGCAATGCAGCACACCACAAACGCATCAACAACGTTCTCGCCGCAATCTACACAGACCTCCAACTGGTCTAAATCCCCCCCCTCAATCAACAACCCCACACCTCCCCCACGAAGCGACGCGACTTGTCGCGCTCCGCTCATCACAGCGATACAAATGTAATTTGATCCCCGGACCCCACACAAAAGCCCATAGATGACCGCCGCGGTCTTCCATGGGGTCGCATGTGAACTTAATCAAAATCCCACCCGTCTTTAGCTCAGATAGGCAACCGCCGCCGGCCACGCTCGCCCCCCGACGCGATCCGACCCACCGCATGTGCCGTCAGACTCATCAGCGTCTGCTCGTCCAGCCCAGCCAACAACTGCCTGAGTTGACGATTCAATGGCCGGTTATCCCAACGACCATACGCGGGTAATTCAGAAAGAAGACGAGCGGCCGTGACGTCACTGTGTTGCCTGTCATTCATCCAGCGGGTTCTCCCGTCCGCCCCGTTGCCAGCAGACGCTCGTCTTCCTGATGATTTGATCGGCCCGGTGCGCGTCCGTCTTGATCCTGTCGTAAGGATTATCTCGGATATGCCGAACTTCTTGCCGCACGTCACACCATTCGCGTATGCTGTCCACTCTTTAACGTATCATCCTCGATGAATAGAAAACTACACGGGCAGACCCACATGTCTGGCACACCCGGCGATAAGAAAGGCCGACCCAATGCCCCGAACACCCATGACAAACTTCATCGCCACCGCCGCACTCACAGCCCTGGCCCTCTCAATCCTCGCCTGCAACCAGGCACCCAAAATCACCGACGACGACATCACCCTGATCGATGACGTCGAGCTGGTCGAACTGCTCGAACAGCAACCAAACCTCGTGATCGTCGATGTCCGTCCGGATTACCGGTACCGCCTCGCACACCTCCCCAACGCCATCAACATCCCACTCCCCGACCTCACCCCCGACGACCCACGCTTCGCCGAGGTCGAACACGTCGTGGTCTACGGCGACGGCCCACGCAACTCACTCTCACAAGCCGCCACCAAAAAACTCCTCGCCGGCGGCAACCTACAGGTATCGGACTTCCGAGGCGGCATCCAGATGTGGAACCGCAACGACCGAAAAACAGAATCCAGTCACTAACCCAAACCCCAAATTCTTCCATCACAACGCCGACCCTGAGCCTTGCGAAGGCTCGGGTATCCTATCCCCGCACCATAAATGATCCCATCTCCCCAAAACAGACACCGACATACCCCACGCCCCACGCTCCCCGTTTAGCGGCGGATCGAAGATCCGCGTGTTGCCCCCGAAGCCCACGGACTCCGTCCGTGGGACCACCATCACAGTTACTACCTGGAAAAAAATCTCTCACTGCCGCTTGCGGCTTCGCGAGATCAAGTAAACCCCTCGGGTATGAGGTTTCTTATAGATGCCAATAATAGTACCCCCGCCCCCACGAAGCGCCGCGACTTGTCGCGTTCCCCTTCCCCATCTCCCAGCCTGACCACTACCCAACAACCCCCGCCAACCCCCGCCCCTCCACCTTCTCAGGCCACAACCCCACCAGCAAACAAACAAGCCCCACCCCCATCAATACAAACCGGCTGTGTCCCGTTGTCAGTCGTGTCAATCTCGTGTTCATCGGCTTCAACGCCTCAATATCACGCCCAACCACCGGCTGCGGCGTAGATAACCACGCCTCAATCACCCCCGGCGATCTCGCCTGCCCATTCGCCAACCCAGGATTCCCCACCGCCACCACCTCACCCTCAACAACCCCCGGCCCAAACCCCTGCCCAACCCCATCCAGCAGCCGCTTACCCACCGGCTTATACCGCAACTGCGTCAACGCCAACCGCTCCAGCAGCACCGGATCATCAGCCGCCAACGCATCAGCAAACCCCGCATAACTCGCCCGCTGCTCCGCCAAACCCTCAGACTGCAGCACAAGCATATCACGCTGCCACAGCAACTCACGCCACCCCATCCACTCCGGCGTCACCAGCGTCATCCCCAATAACGCACCCCCAGCCAACACCGGCAACCAACCCGCCAAGGCAGTCAACAACGTCTCCAAAGGATGCGGGCGCAACGACATAACCAAGTTATCGGCCACCCCCACCAAACCACCCCAAAATCCACCCCAAACCACACCCAAAATCCACGCCCCCCCCCAACGCCGCCCCTGAGTCCCCGAAGGGGCGGGTCTCCCCACACGCCCTCCCCCGTTTAGCCCGGTCACCTGTGACCGGCCCCCCGCCCCACATCATCAATCACAGATCAAAGCTCCCACTCTCTCTCTTCTCACATCACTACTGTCCCAACGTTTGAGCCGTGATTTCGTATAAGTGTTGCCAAGCGAATGATCTGCAAGAGAAGATGACCTGCATCAACTTGAACTTGCTGCGACCATCGGGCCTTTCCTTGAATACAGGAGAGGCTCATG
>JAJRRS010000193.1 GCA_024279275.1 Planctomycetota bacterium
GAGGTCGTTCACATCTGCGGGTGAGTCGGTGCCTTCCAGTGCTTTGTTCACGTTGGTGATGTAGGCGTTGTGGTGTTTGCCGTGATGGATCTCCATCGTGCGGGCATCGATCGTCGGCTCAAGGGCGTTGTGGGCGTAGGGTAGATCGGGGAGCGAATAGGGCATGTCAGCCTCCATTTTGGGGTTATTTCTTACACAAGAGTACGTTACCTCTTAATTGATAGAGGCTTGTGTTCATCTAGCCGGGGAGTGTAGGGCCGCTGTGGTTCAGGGTCAATAATTGACCGATCGGTCTAGTTTTTTAGGGCACCCGTAGAAAAGCGTAACTTGATTCTAAATAGATAGATACAACTAATTTTCACCTGTATTCCACATCGTTTCAGGGTGGAGGGTCCGAAAAATATTGGAAAATTTCTAAGATAGGGGAACCAAAAAGGGGGTGAGATAGTACATAATGGTAAGTGTCAAGGCCAAGACGGTTGATATCCACACCGGACCGGCCTTGTAAAACAGATGTCTGCCGAGGCGGGCAAGGACCAGGGCGATCCAGGGGCTTGAGAAAAAGAGGTGCACCATGAAGGAACTGACTCGTTCCAAAACACCAGCAGGGCGGTCGCGCGTGAAGCGGCGCACGGGTGGCAAGAAGTCTGTGCGTGCGTTGAAGGCGGCGGACAAGGCGCTGGTTCACCAGATCCTCACCGGCAAGTACGAGTACATGGACAACGATTTGTTTGCCCTGCCGGACGACGAGGCGGTCGAGCAGTTATTCAACGCGACCGATCCGACGCCGCAGCCGGACACGAGCTGGTATCAACCGGTGATGCACAACGTCGCCAGCCAGCGTCAGAGCAACAAGCTCGGCTCGGTGGTGCTGACCGCGGCGCAGGAGCGCGTGATCTTTTTGCAATACAACTACAGCCGGTGCCGAGTGTGTCGGTTGCGCGATGAGCTTTTAGATATGCCCAAGGTCGATCCCGGTTTAGCCAGGCAGATGCTTGACTGGCACCGCAAGGCCGAGGCCTACCGTGAGCAGATCGCAGAGATTAACCTTGCACTGGTGCTGGCGATGGCGAAGCGAACCCGGATGAACGAGATGGACTTTGGTGACATGGTCAGCGAAGGGAACATGGCTCTGCTGCGTGCGATCGACAAGTTTGATGCGGCGCGTGGGTTCAAGTTCTCGACCTATGGATGCCGGGCGATCCTCAAGGCGTTCAGCCGGGCGGGGATGAAGCTCACCCGGTACCGCGGCATGTTCCCGACCGACTACGACCCGGCGATGGAGAAGTCGGACTTCTCAAATACCCAGCGTGCTGAGCATGAGCTGGACTGCGCCGACGAGGTCAAGCAGATCGTGACGCGAAATGATGCGGAGCTGACGGATATTGAACAGGAGGTGATCGAGCACCGGTTCAATATCAAGAAGGGGCCGGCCAAGGGTATGAAGCCCGAGCCTCGACCGTTGACCCTCGAACAGGTCGGTAAACTGATCGGCGTTACCAAGGAGCGTGTTCGACAGATCCAGAACAAGGCGCTGGGAAAGCTGCGCGTGACGTTGGAAGACGGGTATCTGGCGTAGGAGAACGAATAAAGAGTCACGACCCCAAACGAGCCGTACCCCTAAGGGTACGGTTTTTTTACGCACGCCACCCACGCTCGCTTACACTCGCGGCTCGTTATCAGATTCTGCTAAACCTCGAGAGCAGGTCAATGATCCTTGGCTGCTGGGACTTGATGCGGATGCTTTTGCGCCAGGCGTTTAGTGCCTCGTCGCGTTGGTCGGTGTCGCTTCGGCCGTCCTGGATGTAGAGGGTCATCAGGCAGGCACCCAGGCCGTTGAGTGTGGCGGTGTCGTCGGGGGCCAGCGAGAAGGCTTTGCGGTATTGGAACAGGGCTGGCTCGAAGTTGCGCATCTTGAACTTGACGTAACCAAGCCGCTCGAAGGCGGTCACGGACGGGCTGCGCCGGATCAGTGCGTCCAGCACGTTGACCGCTTGTTGGAAGTTGTTCAGGTGGATGTGAGCGTCGGCCAGGCCCAGCAAGACCGGGTCGGCCAGGTCGCCCAGTTCGGCGGCTTGGCGGTAGGTATCGACGGCTTCTTCGTAGCGTCCCACGAGGTTGTACGCGGCGGCGAGGTTGCACCAGGCAACCTGACTCTCGGGGTCCAGTTGTGTTGCTCTATTTACAAATGTCAGGGCTTCGCCGGGTCGGCCTAGCTGGAGATATGCCGAACCCATCTCGCGGTTGACCTCGAAGTTGTGCGGGTCCAGTTTCCAGGCAGAATTGTAGGCTCGTATTGCTTCCTGGATCCGGCCCTGCATCTGCTTGTTCCAGCCAAGCCCGTAATGCGCCTTGAAGCTGCCTGGGTCCACGATGGTGGCGCGCTCGAAGGCGCGGGCGGCCATCTTGTAATCACGACGTTGCTGGTAGATGCCGCCCATACCCATGTGGGCGTCGGCGATGTTGGGGTTGACCTCCAGCGCCAGGCCGAACTCTGCCAGGGCCGCGTCCAGTAGGCCGTTGGTCTGATATTCCGCCGCACTGTTGAGGTGTGCGTCGGATCTTTGGCGGGAAGAGGTCGCGGGGTTCAGCGTACAACCAACAACCATGACGGCGGTGGCCAACGCTACGGCGGGCAGGGAGATAAATCGCATGATGGACCATGATATCGGTTGTCAGGCGTTCGTGGAGCCACCCCGTAGCGACTTTGGCTGGGCTATAGGACGTAGGCCCCGGCTGGGCTTACAATCCTGTGTCCTGACACGAGTTTTACGAACGGAAGTGTTCATGCGAGTCGCTCTGGCACAGATCAATCCCACGGTTGGCGATATCGAAGGCAACAGCCGGCTGATCCGTGAATCGATCCAAAAGGCGGGTGATTCTGGGGCGGAATTGGTGGTTTTCCCCGAATTATCCGTGATTGGATACCCGCCGAAAGACCTGCTGCTCAAGCCAGCGGTGATCCGGGCGTGCCGGCAGGCGGTGGAAGATTTGGCGAAAGACTGCCGGGGCATCGCCGCAATCATCGGCCATCCCTGCCCGTCCGATAACCCCAAGGGGCGGATGCTCTACAACGCCGCGACTCTGTGTTACGACGGCCGGCCACAACATCGACGGGTCAAGAGCCTGCTGCCGACCTACGACGTTTTTGATGAGCATCGTTATTTTGAGCCTGGGCCGGACGTGCAGATCACGCCTTTGAATGGCTTGAACCTGGGTATCAGCATCTGCGAAGACCTCTGGAATGATCGCGATGTCGTCGATCGTCAGCTCTACCACGACAACCCGATCAGCGCGTTGGCTCAGCGTGGGGCGGATATGTTTATCAATTGTGCGGCGTCGCCATTTACGGTTGGCAAGCACGCGCTGCGGATGCGTTTGATGCGCGAGGCGGCGAAACGTCACGGCCTGCCGGTGCTGTACTGCAACCAGGTCGGCGGCAATGACGAGCTGGTCTTCGACGGCTGCTCGTGTGCGGTTGGCGCGGATGGTGAATTGATCGCGCAGGCTAAAGACTTTGAGGCGGATTTATTGGTGTTGGATGTTCCGGTGGGAGAATCGGGGAGACTGGGGGAGCCGGGGGAGCCGGGGGAGCCGGGGGGACCGGGGGAGGGGGTAGGCGCTAAACCGCAAGCGAGGGGTGGGGCGCGTAAGAAAATGTCGGGGGCGCAAGTTGGGCGGATCGAGGTGCATAGCGAGGGGATTGCTTCGGCGTACCACGCGCTTGTGTTGGGGCTGCGTGACTACTGCAAAAAATGTGGGTTCAAGTCGGTTGTGTTGGGATTAAGTGGTGGGATCGATTCGGCTGTGTGTTGTGCTCTGGCTGTCGCGGCGCTTGGCAAGGAAAATGTTTGTGGTGTCACGATGCCCAGCCGATTCTCATCGGACGGGTCGGTGAGTGATGCGGATTTGTTGGCGCAGAACCTGGGGGTCGATTTTCACACCGTTGCGATTGAGCCTGCACATAACGCGTTTGAGAAGATGCTCGGGCCGATCTTTGAGGGTACGGTTCCCGGAGTCGCAGAGGAAAATATTCAGGCGAGGGCGCGCGGTGTCCTGCTGATGGCGATCAGTAATAAGTTTGGGTCGATGCTTGTCACCACCGGGAACAAGAGCGAGCTGGCGGTCGGCTACTGCACGCTCTACGGCGATATGGCTGGGGGGTTGGCGGTTCTCTCGGATGTCCCCAAAACACTGGTCTACAAGCTGGCAAACTGGATCAACGACGATCCGGCCTCCCCGTTGCGTAAAGCGTTCGGCAAACCGGTCATCCCCAAAGACACCATCACCAAGCCGCCGAGTGCCGAGTTACGCAAGGATCAGACGGATCAGGATTCGCTGCCGCCGTACGACGTGTTGGATGAGATCATCGAGCGTTTTGTTGAGCAGGAGCAGTCCGCTAAACGGATCGTCAGTGAGACCGGCTTCGATGCGGAGATGGTATTGAAAATGATTCGGTTGATTGATCTGAACGAATACAAACGCAAGCAGGCGGCGCCGGGGTTGAAGATCACGGGCCGGGCGTTTGGGTTTGGCCGACGTATGCCGATCGCGCAGCGATACGATTACCGGCGGGCGATTGAGGCGGATAAATAAAGTTTACGGGGATGAAACACAGAGACACAAAGGCACCGAGAAGAGGGAAGGGCGTAACAGTGATGATCGCTGATAAACGCTGATAAAGAGGGCGGGGTAAAGCTCGGGGCTTGGGTTTTTATCAGAGTTCATCAGCGTTCATCACTGTTCCACTCTGTTTTCGGTGCTGTGTCTCTGTGGCTATAAGTCTTTCTGCCCCATCACATCCGCGAGTGTCGTGCCTTTGGCGGCGTTGAGTTGTGCGGTGTGCAGGCGTGCGACGACTTCGGTGCCGGCGAGTCGTGACCGGGTGCGTTCGCGCATGGCGGCTTTCTCGCTTAGGTCTAAAAGTTCATCGACGCCGATGCGTTCGGGTGGTCGTGCCAGAGTGTAGGCGGGGACGCCGGGTTCGCCGTGCTCGACATGGTGGATGACGTTGGCTTTGGTGAGCATGTCGATCAGGGATGCGATTGCGCGGTTGGGCAGGCCGGTCTCGGATTGCAGTTCGTTCATGCGGACGGGAGTGCCCTTATCAAATGCACGCCCGATCATCGCGACCAGTGGGATCATCCAACGCGGGTCGAACAGCACGTCCCGGTCCAACGCGGTGCGCAGGCTCTTGAACCGTCGGCCGTCCATTGCCTGGATCGTGTAGGTGACCTCGACGCCAAACAGAATGATCAGCCAGGTAAACCACAGCCACAAGAGGAAGAGAGGTACCAGTGCCAAGGCACCGTAGATGTTAGCGGTCCCAGCATTGCGGACATAAATCTTGAGACCCTCGATGGTCAGTGTCCAGCACATCGCTGCGACAAATCCACCTGTTAACGCGGCCCGGGTTTTGACCTTTGTGTTGGGGAGGAACCGATACATAAGTATCAGAAGCAGCCAGATGGTGGCGAACGGCGTGATCAATGCGGTAAACCCTCCGAGCCAGCCTACGGATTGGCCCGTTACTTTGGCGGCCTGCTCGACGAAGGCGATAATCCGATTCTGCACGACCTGGCCACTGAGAAGCAGCAATGGAGCGAGCGTGATTGCGGTGTAGTACAAAGGCAGCCGTACATAAAGTGGGCGTCCAAACGGCGCGTCATAAATCCGGTTAAAGCTGTGCTCAATTGTGGACAAGAGTTTGGTGGCCGCTAAGAGGAAGATTACGACACCGACAACTCCGATGCTGGCGAAGTTGATCTTTTCGAGTTGGGCAATCAGGTCCTGGATGTTTTTCGATAGATTCTGTCTTGCATCGGCATAGTTCTGCTGGGCATCTGGCGAATCAACGCCCGAATCGACCGCGTCAATAGCTGCGTTATGTGGTGTGGGTGTGGCCTCGGCAGGGTCTATCAGGGTTGGCGCAGTCTCGGCTTCCTCCGGCTGAATCCACTGCAACGCGAAGTTAACCACGGTCTGTTTTAAGCTTTCCCGTTCCACTTCTCCGACAAACGTCTGGAGTATCACCAGCATCAGCACGATGGTCGGAAGCAGGCTGAACAGGGTGTGATACGTCAGGGCTGCGGCCATTTCCCCAGCGCGGTCGGCGCGGAGTTCTTGGGCGCAGTAGCGGCCGAAGTCCAGGATGTAGCGCAGAGTGCGCTGGGCGCGCGAGAGTTCTTCAAGCGGTTCGGTCAGCAGGCCGTGGATGCGTTGGCGGATCGGTAGGAGGAATCGCATGGGGCAATGGTCGAGTAGGGGGGCGGTGTTGTCAAAGGTCTGACTCTTTATCGGTCATGCGGGGTCGTGGCCTGAGCCGCCGAAGGGGTGGCAGCGTGCGATGCGTTTGATGCCTCGCCACGCGCCCTTGATTGGGCCGTGCTTCTGGACGGCGTCGATCATGTACTGGCTGCACGACGGCTGGAACCGGCAGTGCCCGCCCATGACCAGCCCGAGCGTGACGCGATACAGCAGGACCAGGAAGATCAGCGATCGGCTGAGGATGTGGCTGATCCAGCGGGTCATGGTGCTTGCTCTGAAGGCGTATCGCTGTCGTGACCGTTTGATTCGAGCATGTCGTGGATGCGCATCCAAGCACTACCCAGCAGGCGTTGATATTCGGCGACGGGTTGGAGCTTGTGCGGCCTGACGACGATGACGATGTCGTATCCCACAGGCCAGTCGTGCTGGCTTAATCGGAATGCTTCACGCAGCCTGCGTTTGATGCGCCCGCGTGTTACAGCCGAGCCGACGCGCTTGGGCACACTCAGACCAAGCCGGCAGTAGTCAAGGTCGTTGGGCTTGCCGCAGAGGGTGACTGGCCCGGCGGTCTTGCGTAGTTTTGCATCGAACACAGCGGCGAAGGCGCGGTTGCCGTGCAGGCGTTGGCGGTGTCTAAACAGGAATCGGTGGGTGTGTTCGGCCATCGGATAGGTGGGGCCGTGTTACTTTTTTTCTTCAAGCAGTCGTGCGTTGTACGTCACCAGCAGGTCGTGCCGCCGTAGCAGCCCCAAAACCTTTTTGGGGTTTTCCGCATCGACGACGGGCAGTTCTTCATAGGATTCGAAAACGAAACGGCTGATCGCGCTGGACAGGTCCATCTGCATGGTCAGTGGCTCGACGCCCGGCATCGCCAGGTCCTGCGCTACAGCCAGACTCCCCGCGTCAGACTCGTAAAGGAACTGTCGGATGTCGTTGAGTCCGAACAGGCCGTAGTAGTTGCCATCATCATCGACCACGGGGAACGACGCCTGGCGGGTCTGAGGGATCAGGTGGGCCATGTCACTTAACGGCATGCCTAGCGGGACGTTGACAAAGTCTCTTGCCGCGTCGTGCAGCGCATCGCTGACTGATAAGCCCTGCAAGACATCGATGATGAAGTCGCCGCGGTGGGCTGCGGATTCCAATCGGTTGGCGACCTGTTCACGGTAGATCGTCTTGCGGCGGTTTAAGAGATACGCCAAAGCGCAGACCCACATGGATGGCAGCAGCAGCGTGTAGCTCGCGGTCATTTCCGAGACCATGATGAGTGTGCTGACAGGCGTGCAGGCGGTGGCGGCGAAGAAGCTGGCCATGCCGAGGATGACAAACATCGGGAGGTGTTCAGTTGTGACCAGGCCGGGCATCCATTGGTGAAAGAGTATCCCGACGACCGCGCCCAGCGATCCGCCGATCACCATGCTTGGGCCGAACACGCCGCCGGAGCCGCCCGAGCCGATGGTCAGTGATGTTGTTAATAGTTTCCCAAGCCCGACGGCCAGGAGGACCAAGATCGTCATCTTCGTGGGGTCTTCGAGGATGTGTTGGAGGAACCCGTAGCCGAAGGACAATACGCTTAGGCTTTCGCCTGCAAGCTCCGGGGTGGCCGATGCGCGGATGACATAATAAAGCCCGACGGCAAACAGCCCGGTCGCACCCGCGCCGATGGCGGGCTTGAGTATCTTGGGCACGGGGAAGCGATTGAACAATTCCGTGATGCCGTAGAAGCATTTGATATATGCCCAGGACATCACGACCATCACCACCGCCAGCACGGTCAACGGCAGCAGCAGCATCGGCTGGTCGAACTGGATGGCCTTGACCGCGAACAACGGCTCGAAGCCAAACATCAGGCAGAACACGCAGTATGCGATGGTGGTGGAGATGAACGCCGGGATCAGCGCCTCGGCCTCGAAGTCGGGGTCACGGTAGAGCACCTCGGCGGCGAAGATCGCGCCCGCCAGTGGCGCGTGGAAGATCGCACCGATCCCGGCACCTAAGCCCGCGGTCATCAGCACACGGCGGTCGGAGTCGGGGAGTTTTAGTTTGGTTGCTAAGAATGAGCCGAAGCCCGCGCCGATCTGTGCGATCGGGCCTTCACGTCCGCCGGAGCCGCCGGTCCCTAAGGTGATCGCGGACGACACCATCTTGACGATCGGGACCCGGCCACGGACCACGCCGCCTTTGTTGTGATACGCATCGATCGCCGCGTCGGTGCCGTGGCCCTCGGCTTCGGGTGCGAACTTATAAACCAGCGCCCCGCTGATGAGTCCGCCGACGAGCGGCACGATGAATAGAAGCCAGGGCGTCAAGTCGGTGTGCGGTAGCCCCGCGCCAAACACGTCGCTGTACTCCGTCTCATTGGCCGGACCGCCCTGATGGTAGCCCGCGAACCACTCCAGACTGACGTGCGTGATCAGCAGGCACAGCAGGTTAAACGCGATCGCGCCCAGGCCGGCCACGACGCCGACAATCGGTGCCAGCATGAGGCTGCGGTTGGTGCGGGGGACCAAGGCTCTGAGTTTCTGGATCAGTTCGGTCATGACAAGCCACGCATCATACAAAGATTCGCCGGTGGCCTGTGGAGCCTGCCAGGCCGGGCCTTGGATGCCGGGTTTTGTTAGCATCCATGATCCATGATGGGCGGTGGGTGGCTGTGGGGATGATGGAGATTCAATGACGATGAAGCATCAGGGCACATCCCACAATTCAGCCGCCGCCGGTCTTTCCCCCGACCTCGCTCTGCCCACACTCGACGCCATCCGTGACGCCGCGAAGCTGGTTTATCAGGCCGTCTCGCCGACGCTGCAGTACGCCTGGCCGTTGCTGTGTGAACGTGTTGGGGCCGAGGTCTGGGTCAAGCATGAGAACCACACACCGACCGGCGCGTTCAAGGTCCGTGGCGGGCTGGTCCTGCTGGACCAACTCAAACGCGAACAGCCCGACCTGCCCGGCGTGATCTCGGCGACCAAGGGCAACCACGGCCTATCCATCGGGTTCGCCGCCAAACGCTTGGGCGTGAAGACTGTCATCGTGGTGCCCCAAGGCAATAGCGTGGAGAAGAACCACGCCATGCGCGCCCTGGGTGTCGAGCTGATCGAATACGGCGACGACTTTCAGGCCGCACTCGAATACGCCGGGATGCTTTCACAAGAGCGGGGCCTGATCCCCATCCCACCGATCCACGACTGCCTGATCCGTGGCGTTGCGACCTATTCCCTTGAGTTCCTAAGTAGCACATCCGAACTGGACACCGTCTACGTCCCCATCGGGATGGGTTCGGGTTTTTGTGCGATGGTGGCGGCACGGCGGGCGTTAAACCTGACCACCAAAATTGTCGGCGTCGTGTCCGACCACGCCCCGACCTACGCGCTATCGTATGAACAAGGCAAACCCGTCCCGCACCCGGTGACCACAAAACTCGCCGACGGGCTGGCCTGCCGACAGGTTGATGAGTTCGCGTTAAGTATCGTCACCCAGCACGCCGAGCGGATTGTTCGTGTTACCGATGACGAGGTCGCCGCGGCGATGCGATGCTATTTTACGGATACCCACAACGTCGCTGAGGGGGCGGGGGCTGCACCGTTGGCTGCGTTGCTGAAAGAAAAAGACGCGATGGCCGGCAAGCGCGTCGGGGTTGTGTTGACCGGGGGGAATGTGGATAAGGGTTTGTTTGTGAAAGTCCTTGACGACTTAGCATGATCGATTAGGTGAATCGCGAATGATCTTGCGTATATCAAGAATTGACGATTTGATCTGTCGGATCGTCGTATCGTATGAAGCGGCGTCATGGCGTCATGGCGTCACGCCGTGACGATGGTGGTGTGGCGGACGTGTTCGAGGGTTTGCGCCAGTCCGACGCCCAGGGCGCAGCCGGTGATGCCGGCGGAGGCGTACTGGATCGGCAGGGCGAGGGCGAGGCTGGGGAGGTTGTGGCTGTAGAGGTCGGCGAGGATGGCGTCGGTTGATGTGTAAGACCGGGTGATCCACATGTAGGCGACCGTGGCAACGAACAACGGGCTAAGCAGGATGACGATGGGGTTGCGTTGTGGGACGGTCATGTTGGCGATCAAGGCGGCGGTGCCGAAGCCGAGCATCAGTGAGCCGTTGACTTGTCCGCCGTCGGATGATTGGATGAGGATGTTGCAGAGGAACGCGCCGCCGACGGCGGTGACGAGTCCTGCAAGCAATGGCTTGACGCCGGGGAGGGTTAGTTGTGTTCTGGTGCCCAGGTGTTTTTTTGGAGTGAGTATCCGCAGGCTTGGGCGTAGATGGGTTCGCAGCCGATCGATCACGATGAAGACCACCGCCAGCAGGACAAGCCAGATCACCGCTTCAATAGCCAGCGGTCGGTATCCGTCGGGGAGGTCGGTCCGGTAGAGGTAGCCGTCGATCCGCCCGCCCATTGCGGCGAGTAAAATGAGTGAACCGCTGAGGGTGAATACGCCTGTGAGCGGGTTGCCGGTCGATGCGGCGAGCAGTCCCAGGAGGATGGCGGGAAGCCCGGCTGCGATGAGAACGAGGATCGCGGTGGGTGTGCCGACGTGGGCGTCCATCAGGCTCAGCCCGGTCGAGCCGTCCGCTGCGGTCAAGGCCCCGCGTGCGAGCAGCCAGCACAGGCCCCCGATGACAAGAGAAAGGCCGATGACCAGACGGTGTTTTAGCTGTGGCAGCATAGGTCAGGATTCTATCGCAGTTGCGGGTGGTTTGCCCGGTCAGCCGTTGAGGGAAGTCGGTCGTGGTGCTGTGTGATGGCTTACGGTGAAGGTCAGGATTCAGCCGACTCGGCGGGTTCGGTTGTTTTGCGGTAGCTGAATCGCATCACGATCAGGCCCAACTCGAACAAAGCCCACAACGGCAAGGCGAGGGCGAACATGCTGATCGGGTCGGCTGGGGTCAGCAGTGCGCCCAGCACGAAGCAGACGAAGATGCAGTATCGGCGGTACTTGCTGATGGTTTCTGGTGCGATCAGGCGTGACCAGCCCAGGATCATCATGACCACGGGGAGTTGGAACGAGATGACTACGCCGAGCATGAGCATGGTGACGAAGCTGATGTACTGTCCGATCTCGATCATCGGTGCGAGCAGTGATTGGCCGACCAGTGGGATGTAAGTGATGGTTCGTCCGGAGATGTGGACACGGAGTTGGCCCTCAGGTTGTTTGATCCACGCCTGGCCTTCGAGAGGGTTCGGCGGATCGGTGGTGAGGGTTTGGAACAAGGTGGTTGCGTCGGGAAGGGAATCCGGGAGCGAACCCGGGGGTGAATCCGGGGGCGGGTCTTGGGTGGCAGGCGGATCGGTTGGGGAAGCTGCCGGGGTATGGGGTGATCCATAGATACTAAGCACCCTGGCGATAATCCCTCCCTCGGCTGGGCCTTGTGCGTCCGGCGCGGGGAAGCCTGTGGTGAAGTAGATCAAGAACGCCAAAGTCATCGGCAGCAGGATGTAGTACATGAACAGCACACCCAGCACCGACATCACAGCACTGAACGGGGCGACGAGGACCGCGGCATGACGTTCGCGTTCGTACAACCCGCTCTCGATAAACTTCCACAACTGGTAGCAGACCCAAGGCGACGCGAGGATCAGGCCGACGATCAGCCCGACTTTCATGTAGACGCTGAACCCGGTGGTGACCGCGAGGTTGTAGGTCTGTGGGGGAAGCCCGAAGTATTGCAGCACCTGCGCCAACGGGCGCACCAGCCAGCCAACGATCTGTCGGCCGTAGATAAGCCCCAATATGCTCGTGACCAAAGGCCCCAGCAGCGCGAGGACCAGCCGACGGCGGAGGTCTTCGATGTGATCGCCGAAGCTCATCCGCATCTCGTCCAGGCGGGTCTCTTTACGTTTGCTTTCGTGGTCGATCTGGTCGAGCGGCATGGGGAGATTCTAATGGGTATCGGGTTGCGGTGGGGAAGGGGGATTTCAGGGGATGGAGGTTGTTGTGTCAATGCTTGGCAGTAGCGTACGGACTAACGTGGGCGAGGGTCTGTTGTGCTAACCGTGCTCGCGTTGCGGGCGAGCTATTGGGGGGATGCGTCCGGGGGGCCGGGGGCGTTAGACGATCAGCATCGCGTCGCCGAAGGAGTAGAAGCGGTATTGCTCGTGGATTGCTTGTTGGTACCAGTCCATCAGCCGATCGATCCCGACATCGGGCAGGGCGGCGAGCAGGGCGAGCAGGGTCGAGCGGGGCAGGTGGAAGTTGGTTAATAGGTGGTCGGTGTAGCGGTAATGAAAGCCGTTGTCGGGGGAACCGGGGGAACCGGGGGTGATGAATAGCTGGGTGTTGGTAGAAAATCCTTGGTCGACTGCCTGGGAGAGATCCTCGGGCAGGCTTTCGATTGCTCGGACGGTGGTGGTGCCGACAGCGGTGATCGATCCGCCGGTGTTGCGCGTCTGTTGGATCGCACGGATGGTTTTCGATGGGACCGAGATGAACTCGCTGTGGATCGGGTGGTCGTTGACTTCTTCGCAGCGGATAGGGGAGAACGTGCCCATCCCGACATGGAGTGTGATTTCTGCGCGTGTCACGCCGGCGGCTTGCAGGGTTTCGAGCAACTCTGTCGTGAAGTGAAGCCCGGCAGTAGGCGCGGCGACCGAGCCGGTCTGGTCGGCGTACACGGTGTTATAGCGGTCCATGTCTTCGGGGGTGATTTCGGGCTGATCGTGGGCTTTGCGGGCTTTACGGATGTAGGGCGGCAGGGGGGCCTGGCCGATCCGCGATAACAGGGTGAGTGTGTCGTCCTCTCCGGCATAGGTGACTAGCCATTCGCCGCGTCCAACGCTTTCGATGAGTGTCAGGTGAGCGTCGCTATTAAGGTCGATGCGTTCGCCGGGCTGGAGTTTGCCGCGCGATTCGATGAGTGTGAGCCACTGGTTGTCAGCGGGTGAGCTTAGGTACAGGCCGGTGGTTTTTCCGCCGGTGGCAGCGCGGATGCCGTGGTAGTAAGCGGGCAGGACTTTGCTGCGGTTGACGAGCAACAGGTCGCCTGACTTGAAGACGCCCAGGTCCGGCAGGTCGCGCACATGGCGGTGTTCGATCCGGCCAGTCTCCCGGTGGACGACCATCAGCCGGGCGCTGTCCCGGGGCATGGCGGCGGTGGTGGCGATCAGTTCGCCGGGCAGGTGGTAATCCAGTTCTTGGGCACGCATCGACGGCATGGTAGGGCGTGGGGACGCACGGGCAACAGGGGCGGGGTATTGGGGCAACATCTGGCGTAGATCGGCATTTGGCTGTGACATTTATTTGTGCGTAAACAACGTTTATGCAAGTGATTAGGGATGTCTGTGGTGGCCGGGGGTTGGCGGCGTTGGATTCGCGTGTCTTGGGGCATGTTGGTACGGCCCCACGAAAACATGTCTGTCTGGTCGGTCCGACACGACCCGATCTGGCACGATCGGCACTCGTCAATCTCCGCAAGATATCTGCGGGCAGACCGTGTCCACGAGCTCGCCCACCACGCCCCTACCCACGTCACGGTGGAGCCTAAAGCCACCCGTTTTTCGGATCGTGTTGATGTCGTTACCCGGACCGATCCTGCCCGGCCGGCGGACTGCCATCCGTGTGATCGCGGCACGTTGCCTGAGTCGGGTGAGTATGTGCCCTACATGCCGGACGTGTGGAAAACCGAGGCGCCCCAATCTGATGCGCCCACGATGGTCCGTATCTACTTCGACAAAACAGGCCTGTCTCAAGGCTTCACCCACGGCCAGTTGGTCCCCGCAGCCGGGAGCCTGCTGGACATCTTTGCCTGAGCATGACGCGGCGCACCGGTCGGGATTGATCCTGCCCGCAGTGACGTTACTCTGGTCGTTATGGTTTACGGCATATTTTTCGTTTTGATGCGTTGGATTCACATCGGTTCCGCTGCGCTATTGGTCGGGGGCATGGCGTTGATCGTTATTAGTGCTGGGCCTGTCCGCTCACTTATCGACAACGCGGACGCGGTTTTGGTGATCCGCAAGATCGAGATCCGTTTCCGCTGGGCGATGGCTGCGGCGGTCTTGGGGCTGATCATCAGCGGGGTGTTTCAGTGGGTTATCTTCGGGCAGGCGTATCAGGAACTGGGGGGGCTTGCGTTGGGGGTTCTCTCGGTGAAAGTCCTGCTGGCGACGATGTTATTCGCTCTATTGTGGGCGTTTCAGGTCGAGTCGATGGTACACCCCACGGCCCGGCTGTGGCGTATTATGAATCTATCGCTGGCGGTGGCGATCGTGCTGCTGGCTGGCGTGTTGCGGTATATGCGGCTGGGTGATGTGGTTGGGATGCCTTGATGGGTAGATTACGGGTGAAGCATGAGTAGAAAACATCGCGGCAGATCACGGGCATCCAGAGGCAGTCGCAGCGGTTCGAGAGGGTCGTCTTTGCGGATACCGATCGAGCGTTTTTTATCGCAGCGTGGCAAGCGGCGTGGCTGGTATGTGGCGGTGACGCTTCTGGTCGCGCTGCTGCTTGTTCTGGCTGACCGCGGCGGGCTGCTGGTCGAACCTGGCGATGAGATGAGCCGTTATGACGGGCAGACGTTTAGGGTGACGCGCGTGATTGATGGGGACACGTTGGACCTTGATGTGGCGGATGGTGATCAGCGGACCACGCGGGTTCGGCTGTGGGGGGTGGATACACCGGAGAAGGCTTTCCGTAATCCGCCGCGTCCAGCCGAGCCGTTCGCGCAGGAGGCGACCGACCTGACACGGGCGTTGGCTGAGGGGCAACGGGTTCGGCTGATCCTGGAACCACACCGGCTCAGAGGTAATTACGGGCGATTGCTGGCGTTTGTGGAACTGCCCGACGGGACATTATTGAACGAGGCTCTGGTGTCTGCCGGCCTGGCACGGGCCGATGACCGGTGGAGCCATAGAAATATCAAGAGATTTAAGTCTCTTGAGTATGAAGCCCGGGAGGCCGGGTTGGGCCTGTGGGGAAAGTCGAAGTAGGGCAATTTTAGGTGTTCAGGCGATATTCCGAGTAAAAAAACCGCAATATTCCTGTCCGAGTGTGTATGATGCGTGGGATTGCGGGTCATCTGAAGGAAAAACCTTTTGTTTAAGCGTGGATCAGACCGATTACGGGATTACGGCCGGTACGATCGTCAGCGGATGATCGAGGAGACCGGTGAGTTTCTCACCTTGGCGCTGCGTGAAGGTCACGGGCTGCCGAGGATCCCAAGGCGGCGGGTCGATCGCGGCGGGTTTACCGAGATAATGCGTCGGCCGTTGGCTCGGGTGATCGTGGCGCACTGGTGGCGTCGGGCGTTGGGTCCGGCCTCACCCTCAAACAAGTTGGACAACTAACACAACCGGGATCAGCCGGGCGGAGAGCACATGACGGTACGAGCAAAAATCAGCGGCGGTTACATCTGGCGGCCCGGCGTGATCGGGGCAATGATGCTGCTGTTCAGCGGCTGGTTCCTCTACGACGGGACGATCGCGTATCCGCTGCAGCAGGAGATACAGTCCGCGTACGACAAAATCAAACAGGACAACCCCGGCGACCCTATCGTGCATGCCCAGCTTTGGGCCGAGCACGCACAGTCCAAGGGTTGGCCGACGGCCACACCTAAGAAGAAGGTCGAAGACAAGGATATCCTCACGCAGAAGGTGATCGCCGGGATCACCGCGCCGGTTGGGATCTACTTCCTGGGGACGTTCTTCCTGGCGCTGGGCCGATGGGTCGAGGCCGACGAGCAAGGCGTGCGTACCAACTCAGGTCGGCAGACGGATTACGCATCGATCAAGTCAATCGACAAGTCGCGTTGGCAGCGCAAGGGCATCGCCGTGGTCCACTACGGCTTGGACGGCACCGACGAACGGATCCTGCTGGACGACTGGAAGTTCGAGCGTGAGCCGACCAAGCGCATCCTCGCAGCAATCGAGGAACGTATGCCCGGCGGGGGCGATGGTGAGAGTGACGCGGATGACAATCCCGATTCACCGGGTAACGATACAGAGTGACCTTCTGAGGGCGGATGTTCAATAGTGTTTAATAGTCTGTGGCCCACGACCGCGCGGTCGTTGACCGTGGGCTATTTTCTTGTGTGTGAATCTACGAATAGCACAAGGTGTCATACCAATCGCGTAAAAAACTCGTGCGTCAATTTCATCGTACTGTCCCACGTTCAGGAGAACGTGGGCTTCTCAGACGCACAAGGATTTAATGGGATTGGTGTTGCCGGGCCGTTTGCGGTTAAACGGCGAGGCTTGTTTGTGTCAGCGTCTTTGCCTGCCGAAGGGTTTGTTAGGGCTAGGTGTCCCGGTGCCGCCGACCGTGCTGCCGGATCGAGCCGGCATAACTCGGCCTAAGTTTGATGCGTTCGCTGTAACAACGGGGATGCCGATCTGGCGGTGGATGTACATCGGCGCGTTGACGATGAGCCGGCCGTTGTAGTAGCGGACGGATGAGAACTCCCCGCCGTTGCCCACCCAGATATCAGGCTCGATGGTTTCGCGGATCATGTCAGCAAGGTTCTGCCCGCTTTCATCTTTGGTGGGCAGGTCTTCATCTTCCCCGTCGTTGTTATTGCCAAACAAACCGGACCCGCCGCTTCCGCCGCCGCCACTGCTGCCGCTTCCGCCACCACCACCGCGACTGGTATTACTCAGCGCACGGGACAGGTCGAAGCTCGGTGCGTTGGTAAAATTTGGAATGGTCATCACCATGTCCGCGACGTCGTACACCCGGAGCACGGGGTGGCGGTTGGCCTGGCGTTTGGTCATCACCTGCACGTACCAGGGCGTGACTTCGTAGATCAGATCAACCTCGGGCGATGTCTGGTGTATCAGCACGTCAAGCAACAGCCTGGCGGGGACGGTTTTAAGGTCGAGTGTGATCGGCTGCTCGGGGTCGATCCCCTCCAACTCCATCGCGTTCCAGTCGATAACCAGCGGGATGTCTGTAGTCGACGACCACCAGTTGAATACGTCTTGAGCCGAGGACTGGTCGAAGAAGACCTCGTCGATGATCTTGCGTATTTTTAGTGGGATCTGTAGCGATTCCGGCGGCTGGACCTGTGGTTGTTGCGCAGCTTGGCGTCGTTGTTCGCGGACAGCATTGATCCGGTCGCTTAGGCTCTGTGCCTGCGCACAAGTCGTCCACACCGTGAGGGTCAGGCACGTTAAGGCCAGCACACGCTTCATCATTAGCCCCTTGTTTAGGTGAATAAGATCAAGGCCGCGTCCCGTGGGTTGCACAGCGGGTGGCTGTGCGGGACATGTCACATGATATGCCCGGGGCGCGTGCAAGGGAAGTGAAATCTGTGTTTGGGCGTACGCGATTCTGCGTGTAATGATGCTCAACTAGCCGTGGGCGGAAGCCCAGGGTTTAACCCCCAGCTTCCGCTGGGGGCTGTTGGGGTTGCTGTGAGCTTGAAAACGTGGTCTTGCTCTTACCCAACCTCACCGTCGGGCTATTGAGGGTTGACCCCGGGCGGTGTTTCTGAGCCTGCCAGTGCCCGCAGCCTCGGGAGGACGACCTGGCGTGAGAGGATCTTGATGCAGGCGGCGGCGGGGATCGCGATGAGCATCCCAAGCAGGCCCGCCAGCGCTCCGCCGATCATCACCGCCAGCAGCACCGAGACCGGGTCCAGGTCGGTGGCCTTGCCCTGCACGATCGGCTCGACGACCCAGCCGTCAAACCCCTGCGCCAGGATGTAGACAAAGGTGGGCCAGATCAATACCCAGATCGTGAACCCGCCGCCGGCGACCGAGTCGACCAGCACCAGGACGATCGCCGCCAGGAACCCGACCACCGCCGCGAACGGCACGAGGTTCAGCGCGCCTGACAACACCCCAAGCAGCAACCAACTGGGCACGCCCGCTATCCACCAGCCGATACTCAGGACCACCGACATCACGCCCGCCTGGATCAGTCGGCCACGGATGAACGCGGCCACCGATTTGTCCATCATCACAATGACGCCCAGCACCTCGGTCTTGTGCTGCACCGGGATGAAAGGCACGAACCACGCGGTGAGCTTGTCGAGCTTCCAACTGAAAAAGAAGAAGCAGAACCCGATGATGATCGCTGAGAGTGCGAGGTAGCTGGTGATGTTGATCGCCGATCCGACCACACCCGATCCGACGTCCAGCGAAGCGAGAATGAACGCCCCGACCTGTTTCCAATCCATTTCGTTCAGCAGGTCCGCGGTCTTGGCGAGCAGTTCGGTTGCCCGTTCAGGCCCAAGCGCTTCATCGATCACCACGCGCAGGTCACTCATGAAGCCGCTATCGACCTGGGCTTCGGCGTTCGCATCGGCCTCATCCTTGGCGGTGATGTTGTCGCTGTCTGACAGGGCGGGCGCGTCAGTGACGGCCGTGGTGTCTTGCGGGGCCGCAGTTGCCTCGGGTAATGTTGTGGGGTCCAGGGTCGAGGGTTGTGTAGCCGGCTCTGCGTTGTGTCGGTCGGCTTGTTCCTGCACGAACTGCCTGATCTGTTCGGGGTACGACTTGGCCTTGTTGATTAGTTCAACACCCTGGCCGACCAGCGGTGGCAGGACCACCATCGCCAGGATCATCGTCACCACCAGCCCCGACAGCATCACCCCCGCGGTCCCTATCCACCGTGGTAGTTTTAGTTTTTGGTGTGACCAGGTTACGACCGGGTTGAAGATGTACGCCAACCCGATGGCGATCACCAGCGGCAGCAGCACCGAACGCAGGGCGTAGACAACCCCCAGTAGCCAGGGCACGACCAGCGACGCGACCGTCAGCAGGACCAGCGAACCCAGCAGCAGTTGAAACCAGCGTTGCAGCCAAAGCGGTGTCGAGCGTTCGGTCATCCTTGACCCTTCCAATAGGTAGTGGAACCTCTACGCCGGCGCATGGTACAACCGGTTAAGGGTTATCTCGACCAATAGAGAGGGTTAGGATTGGTTTTTAGGCGTTTTCGCCCAGCAGCAACGGCTCGGAGAAAGCCTGATCGAAGTGGAACACGTCGATAAAGTCTTTGATCGTGTCTTCCTGGGTCTTGTGCATCAGCCCGCCATCGACCATCGCAAAGACGATTCGGCCGAAGTCTTCGCTGTGATGGATGTTCCAGCGTGCCAGCACACTTCGTGCCAGCAGGCCGTACTCGCGCTTGGCGAAGTCACGCATGCCCAGGCACAACTGCTGCCCGCTGACGTGTCGGCTCGGAGGGATCTCGTCGTCATCCTCTTCGTACGCAGTCCGCGCAGCCACCTCGCCGTGGATACGCTTGACCGTGAAGTCCAACCCACGCTGGATAAACAGGAAAGCATCCACCGGGTAGCCGGCTGCTTCCGCGATCTGGTTGAGGCTCTTTGCTGGCACGATCCATCTTTCCAGAAGATTTCTAACAGCCTAATCATACTACGGAACACCCGGACTTACTAAGCATATTCCCGATTCTTCCCCAAGACCACCCCCGGACGACTAACTTGCCTAAATTAACGAGACGAACCTATTTAAAACCCGCCCATCCGCATATTTTCAAGCGATGGCGGGAACGGGTAGCGGGCGTAAACCCCGGTCGGGGCCGATTCCCACATCCAAGGCGCAGGATACACATCACCACTGAACCCCGCCTCGTGCATCGTCCTCAGCACCGTCTCGAAGCTAGGCTCCTGCCCGTGCTCATCGACCAGGGCATTGGCGTGGGCACCTAAGAAGCTCACCGACGCCACCGGCAGCCGTCCCCCGGGTTTGCGACGCACCATCTCCGATGCCACCGAGAACCCGTGCCCCAGATCGCTCAGCGTCAGATGATCGCGGTTGGTCGGCCTAAGCAGCCCCAGCACCTCGATCGTATCCATATCAAACTTAATCACCGTCACAGACTCTCGATGGGCGAACATCTGTGTGTGGGCGGTGATCGAATCGGGCGTCCACTGGCTGGTCGTCACCAACTCCGCCAGCTTGCTGATGATCCCCTTGGAGTTGTCCTGGGCATTCACCGCACACACGATCGACCGGTACCGTCCAGCCACCACATCATCCAGCAGGTGCTGCCCCCACATGATCCGCATCCGCGCGGTCTTGTCTGTCAGCTTGGTCGGCCGTCCGTCAGGCAGAACGATCAGACGTTCCTGGATCGCGTGATCGACCATCAACTGGTCGCCGTCGCCGTCGTAGATACGGGTGTTTTTAGTTTTGGTCGTCATCAACGAAACCCTCTCTAACAGGCCAAACGATTGCCGGGAATCCGGGGGTGAATCCGGGGGACAGTCGGATTATACAGCTTCCCACAGACCACGCCGGTTGTTGTTCACCGCGTCCCTGGCCCTTAGGATGCGAGCCTTGACTCCTATCGGATAAGTCACGGCGGACCGGTCAAAGATGTCGAAACAAACCAGCACCTCTATCTTTCCACCTATCTCCCCAGCCGTGCTGCACCGCCGGCGGGAGAACGTGTTCCTGGTCCTCGCCGGGCTGTTCCTTGGCACCTTGGCGATGCTGAATATCCTGGGGATCAGCCGGTTTATCAAGCTGGCGTCTATCACGATGGATGCCGGGACGCCCGATCAGTGGGAGCTGGTGTTCGCGGTCGCGGTGGGGGTCTTGCCGTACCCGGTGACGTTTCTTTGCACGGACCTGATCAGCGAGTTCTTCGGGCGCAAGCGTGCCAATGCAGTAGTCATCGTCGGGCTGATCCTGAATATCTGGGTCGTCGCGATCCTCTGGCTGGGCGGGATGCTGCCGGGCTGGGAAACATTCGACGCCGACGGCCGGATGGTCCGCGACGCAGCCGACCGACTACCCGTGTTCTTCGAGGTCCGGGCACTGACATTCGGGGCAGTCGGCGCATCGATGATCGCCTACTTCGCCGCCCAATTCTGCGACGTGCAGGTCTTCCACTTCTGGAAACGTCTGACCAAGGGCAAGCACCTCTGGCTACGCAACAACGCTTCAACACTGGTGAGCCAGATGATCGACACCGTTGCTGTCATCCTGATCACCTACTACTTCACCGAGAACAGCCTGCGGATGGTCGAGTCGCAACCCGTATGGTTTCAACTGCTGGTGACTTACATCCTCGCAGGCTACGTCTTCAAGCTGGTCGCAGCGCTGCTGGACACGCCCCTGATTTACCTGGCGGTCTACCTGCTCAAGGATTATTTGCAGATTGATCCGACGGTTGAGCACGCGGAAACCGCAGAGGACAAAGCGGATGAAACAGTGATGAACGCTGATGAACGCTGATAATAGAGAAGATATGAAAGAGCGGATGAAACGCCGAATCCTGTGCCCCGCTCGCCGCCCCATCAGCGTTTATCAGCGTTCATCACTGTTCCTCCTCCCCGTTTCTTCTCTGTGCCCTCCGCGATCTCCGCAGTGAATCCTCCGGCTGTCTTCCCCATGACGCTAACCAAACCCCAACTCCGTATCGAAATGAAAGCCCGCCGTGCCGCGATGTCGGCCGATGAAGTCACCTGCGCATCCGACATAATCCGCCAGCATGTGCTTGACCTTGAACAACTCCGCGAAGCCCGCAGCGTCTTCACCTACGTCTCGATCCACAACGAACCCGACACCCGCAACCTGATCCGCGACCTGCTCGCATTGGGTAAACGTGTCAGCGTCCCACGCATCGACTCCGATGGCCTCATGCAAGCCCACCTAATCACCGCCCTCGACGACCTCACCCCCGGCACCCCCGGTAGCCCCGGCACCCCCGACCAGTTCAACCTCCCCGTCCCCCCGTCCGACTCACCGTTGGATACAAATCCAGGGGTAACCCTCGTCCCCGGCCTTGCCTTCACCGACTCCGGCCACCGGCTGGGCATGGGCGGCGGTTACTACGACCGCTTCCTCACCCAGCCCCCCGACACAGTAGCGATAGGCCTGTGCTACAACTGGCAAATCATCGACCACCTGCCAGCCGAAACCCACGACCAGCCGGTCAATAAGCTCGTCACCGATGCCCGCGTGTTATCATGTTTCGGCTAACTTTCACCCACCGGGAGGCATCCATGCCCAGACCCACCCTGCTCGCCCTCGTGTTTCTGTTGGCTGCTGCACCGACGCTCGCCCTAGGCGAATACCAACTCGAGATCGGCCCCGACACCACCGTCATCGATGGCCCACTGAACCCCGACGGCACCATCAACTACCTCGCCTACCTCAATAAAAAACTCAGCGAAGGTGTCACACCCGAAAACAACTTCGCAGTGGATGTGGCGATGGTGATGAGCGAAGAATCATGGCAGAGTGATGCGCTACGGGAGAAGGCGTTGAGAGAGCTTGGCTTGTTCCCACCGACTACGGGCCATTCGGTGTTCGTTAGGTTTGGGGAGTATCTGGGGAAGAATGTAGACGATCTTACCAACGACCCTGATTGGCAGAAGGCTGCTGATGCGACGAGACACCCTTGGTCTGCTGACGAATATCCCGATGTAAAGCGATGGTTAGATAATCAAGCGAACGTACTTGATCGCATCAGCTTGGGAGTTTCCAAGATACATTTTGCGATGCCGTTGAATGTTGTGGATGGTGAACTGGAGGGGCTTGATAATATCCCTTTGCCCTGGTTAGGAACTCTCAGAAGCCTTGCGCGTGCTTATACCGCCCGTGCTCAGTTTCGGGTCGGGGCCGGCGATCTCTGCGGGGCGTGGGAGGACGTTCGGGATGCTCATAAAATGGCGTGTTTACTTGAAAATGAGCCGGTTTCACTCTCGTGGTTAGTTGCAGAGTCCGTTCATGAGATGGGCTGGCAAGTGGTCGAGAGCATCGCTTCGAGTGAACATCTCACATCGATGCAAGCTAAAACCATGTTGGCGGACCTACAATCACTACGACCCTTCTCGTCCTTCGTCGATACATACGATCTCCAGGTTAGGATGAGTATGTTGGACACTGTTTGTCGTTGTGCGAATGGGCAAAAAGTTGATTCTGTGTTATCTGAAGCGGTGTGCTCCATGATGGCGTCGGATCAATTTGACCTCAACGCTGCTCTTCGGATGAGCAACTTATGGATAGATCGATTTGTTGCAGCTAGCGGACAGGGAGACTTCTCTGCTCGAGATGCTGCCTTGCATGCCACGGCTGATTCACTCGAAGAACAGGTGCGGTTGGCATTGCAGCTCTACGGTGAGGGCGATGAAGAAGCGGTTAGATTGTTGGGGCCTCAGATTGCAGAGAGCAATAAATATACGGTAGCGACGATGTATCGGGTTGTTTACCTAATGCGTGCTTCGCCTGAGAATTTACATCACTATCAGGCAGAGGAAGATAATCGTCGTGAATTATTACCAGCTGTACTCGCTATCGGTGGTTACCACGCCGAGCACGGCGAGTTCCCGCCGAACCTTAACGCCTTGGTCCCTGAATACCTCGACAGTCTGCCGACGGACTTCGCGACCGGTGAGTTGCCGGTGTACCGGGTCGAAGAGGGGGCGGCGGTTGTTTATAGCTTTGGGACCAATCTGAAAGATGATGGTGGGGTGGACGATAATGAAAACGGCGACATCGTTTTTCGGGTCGAACGTTGATGAGTGATCGCGGACGCTCCGGTCGCAAGCGACCGGGCTAAACGGGGGCGTGTTGGGTGGGCGCAGTTAAGCCCGGTCGCTTGCGACCGGAGGGGCGACGGGGGTGTCGATGTCAGGCTGTTTTCAGTCGATCCATCCGAAGTATCCGAGCCAAACCCCCGCCCTTGCCCGCCCCGTTTTGCCGAAAAAAGCGGGCTGCGGTACGCTACCCGCCTGGTGATAGTCACCATTCCATAATTTTTCCTAGTTTTTACCGATTGAGGCCACGACCATGTTTGACGCTGTTAAACCCGCTGCCCCCGACGCGATCCTTGGTTTGACCGAGGCTTATAACGCTGATGATCGGCCCGGGAAGATCAACCTGGGTGTGGGGGTCTATAAAGACGCCTCCGGCAAGACGCCGGTGCTGGCGACCGTCAAGGAAGCGGAGCGTCGGCTGATCGACACCGAGGCTTCCAAGAGCTACAAGCCCATCGACGGCGACCCGGCGTATGGGGCGTGCGTGCAGGCTATGCTTTTTGGGGTCGATAGTTCGATCGTGACAGAAAAACGTGCGGCGACCAGCCACTGCCCCGGCGGCACCGGGGCGCTGCGCGTCGCAGGGGACTACCTGCACGCCAATCATCCCAGCGCGACGCTCTGGCTCAGTGATGAGACCTGGCCGAACCACCCGGCGATCTTTACCGCCGCCGGCTTGCCGATGAAGCGGTACCCGTACTTTGATGCCAAAGCCAACGCGCTTAACTTCGACGCGATGCTTGATGGCTTGTCCAAAGCCTCGGCGGGGGACGTCGTCTTACTGCACGGCTGCTGCCATAACCCTACGGGTGTGGACCTTGGGCCTGACCAGTGGGTGAAGGTTGCCGATCTGTGTGCCGGCAAGGGGCTGCTGCCGCTGTTGGATTTTGCCTACCAGGGTTTCGCTGAGGGGATCGAGCAAGACGCGGTCGGGCTGCGTGCTCTGGCTTCGAAGGTGTCTGAATTGATCGTCTGCGGGAGCTTCTCGAAGAACTTTGGTTTGTATAACGAACGTGTCGGCTCGCTGACATTCGTTGCGGGTTCGGCTGACACCGCCAAGGCTGTGCAGAGCCAGGTCAAGGCCTGTGTCCGCCGAAACTACTCCAACCCACCTGCCCACGGCGGGGCGGTCGTGACGACCATCCTCCAGGACCAAGCCCTGACCACCCAGTGGCACGGCGAACTCACCGAGATGCGCGAACGGATCAACGGGGTGCGCAGCCTGTTCGTCAACACGCTTGCCCAGAAGGGTGCGAACCGTGATTTCTCATTCATCACACAGCAACGCGGGATGTTCAGCTACTCGGGCTTGACCAAGGACCAGGTCGGGCAACTGCGTGACAAGCACGCGGTCTACATCGTCGGCTCCGGGCGCATCAATGTCGCCGGCATGACCGAAGGCAACATGGACAAGCTCTGCGAAGCGATTGTGGATGTGCTGTAGGGTGAAGTGCTGATCTGTGATTGCTGATTGCTGAGGTTTCGGACTCGATCGCTGTCACGATTGTAGCTATTCCGCATGGGCGTAACGCTTGCGGTTTAGCGTTCCCAATGCGCATCCAAATCCCATCAGAGCCACGGTTGCTGGCTCGGGGATGACGCTGTTGTTTTGCGGTGCCCCTGGCGGCGTGCCCGCGTTCCAATTACCCAAGACGAGGTTCAGGTCGTCGATGCCGACGAACCCGTCGCCGGTGAGATCGCCCGAGGCTGGATCGCCCGGGGTGACGCTCTGGTTCCACGCGCCAATGACGGTATTCAGGTCGTTGATGCCGACGAATCCATCGAAGTCCAGGTCTCCGATGGGCGGTTCGACATGGATGATCGTGGGTGCGGTGGCGCCGGTGAATCCCGCGCCGAGGAATCCAGTGACCGCGTTTTGGCCTTGGTCCGTAACGGTCATGCTGCCCTCAGGTTCGGTGAAGTTAAAGAGTAACTGGGTGTAGGCGTCTGGCAAGAAGTCGCCTTGCGGGGGGGTGAACGAGGTGCCTGCATAGCGTGCGTTGCTTGAGACGCGGAAGGTATCGATCAGGCCGATGAACCCGGCCTTGAAGTTTTCACGGACAAAGCCTCCCAGATTTGCGAGGCTGAAGGATGCGTCTCTGATATTCCCCGACGCGCCGCGCAGGGCGATCAGGTTGCCATCCAGATACAGCCGTTCCTGGTTGCCAGCGAAGACGTAAGCCACATGATACCACTGGTAGGGCGTCAGGGTGATGGGTGCGGAGAATTGGTTGGGGCGATTGATGTCATAGCTATAGGCGGTGAGGGAATTGTTGGCGATGCCAAGGAGTTTATCTTCTTCCTTGATCCGCCACTCGCTGAAGATACTGCCGCCAGCACCCCGTAGTTGGATCCGTGCCTCGTAGGTGGCGGCGATCCCCAGCGTGGTGTTGCCGTTGAGGCTGATGGTGTCGGTGGGGCTGTCGAAGAGCGCGAAGTCAGCCAGTGCAAGAGGCCCGGTCGTACAAACAGCGAGAAGGGCGACGACGAACGCATATTGGCGCATGACAATAATCTCCGGAGAAAGCCTCATGTTACATCATTGCTGGGGGGGGGGCAATAAAAATCGTGGAGGATTCCTAATTGCTTGCTTTATGAGGAACGAACATATCGGCTCGGGGATAGCGTCGCATGATGGCTGTTACACCCAATGCGATAAGCATGGCGGTCCCCGGCTCGGGGATGTTGGTCGCGCTGTCCGGTTTCCCCGGCGGTGTGCCGACGTTCCAGTTGCCCAGGATCTGGTTCAGGTCGTCGATGCCTACAAACCCGTCGCCGGTTGTGTCTCCCGAGGTGAGGTCGCCGGGGGTGACGGTCTGGTTCCAGTTAGCCAGGACGATATTCAGGTCGCCGATGCCGACGAAGCCGTCGCCGTCGAGGTCGCCGTCGAGTTGTGGTGGGGTGAGTGAGCCGTTGTTGTTGTAGGCGACATCATCGAGGAAGAAGGTCGCGTTGCCTGCGCCGTAGAAGAAGATGGAGTCCAGGGTGAATGTCGGGCCGGTGATCAGGCCGTCGCCGTTGACCCAGCCGGACCATTGCGAGTCGTCATCGAGGTCCCACTGATAGAGATGCCATTGGCCGTCGGCGATGACGGGCTTGAGGAAGCCGCGGTCGGCGCTGCTGGGGTCGTCCAGGCCGATCTGCACGGTCAGCCCGATGTCGGTGGTCATCAGCCAGAAGCCGATCCAGCCTTGGGCATCGATCGGCACGTTGTTCGCGGGATCGCCGATGCCCGAGACGTGGCGGAGTGTCCAGCCGCCGGGGTCGCCATCGACCGTGATCCGTTGCGAGGCGATGCCGTCGTGAAATTCCGAGGTGTCGCGGTCGGCGGTGGCGCTGTTGATGTTGCGGTTGCTGCCGGAGTAAGTGGCGCTGGCGTAGAAGCTGCCCTCGTCGACCTCGAAATCGACCAGCGGGACGATCACTCCGCCGGGCGGCGGCGGGTCGGTGACGATGGTCGAGTCGATGAAGCTCTGGATGTTGGCGACCTGCTGATTGCTGTAGGCGGTGCCGTTGAACAGGTGTCCCCAGTCGTACATTGTTGAGCCGTTGGCGCCGGCACCGTAGAGGGCCTGGAGTTGCTGGGTGACCAGGTCCGTGCTGTCGCCGTACACCGCGTGGAGGTAAGGCCCAAGACCCGGTGCGATCAGGGTGTTGGTCGGGATGCTCATGACACTCTGGATGTTCGGCTGCAGCAGGTAATTATTGGACTGGTGCAGGTACATCATCGGCATGGCGATATCCAGCAGGTCGTTCTCAAGCCAGGTGCGGTATTCCTGGAGGTATTGGTTGGCACCGATGTCGGGGTCGCGCCAGACGGCGGCGGAGAGTTGGGCGTTGGGGTCGGCGTTTTTGACAGTGGTCTTCAGGTCGCCGACCAGGTCGGTGATGCGGTCACGGATGTATTGCTGGTACGCCCCGACGTTGGCTGGGTCGGCACCGTCCAGACCGGTGGCGGCCTGGAACATCGCGTGAGATTGGGCGTCGTGAGGCAGGGCGTCGAAGTCGATGCTCCCGACGTAACGGGTGTAGTCAAGCTGCAGCCCATCGACGTCGTAGTTGCTGACGATATCGTCGGCGATGTTGTTGATGTGCTGCTGCCACTGGGGGTTGATCGGGTTGGCGATGACGTAGCCGGACTGCAGAGGCTGGAGGTTGCCGTTGATATCTTCGATGCGGTAGCTTGGGTTGGTGTTGTACCAGGGGTGTGGGATGGTGGTGGACGTGCTCGGGGGCGTTGTGCCGTTCCACAAGGGCATGGTGTTGATCCAGGCGTGCAGCTTCATGCCGTTGGCGTGGGCGGCGTCGATGGCGGTTTGCAGCGGGTCCCAACTGCCGGATAGCGCCTGGGCGCGAGGCTCAAAGTTGGAGTTGTAGTAGGCATCGCCCTGGCCTCGGACCTGAAAGATCACGTCGGTGGTCCCCATGCTTGCGGCGTCGGCCATGATCTGCTGCACACCTAAGACACCGAGGTTGCGGTAGTCGAACCTGTCGACCCACAGGCCCCGGAAGTCGGCGAAGTCGCCCGTGAGCGCTGCGTCGGCGCTCTGCGACAGGCACCCAACGAAAATGAGGATCAGGCAGAGCAAGCGGGAGAGAGAGATTTGTGTCATCTCTTGGACCTTATTTTGTCAGGAAGAGCAAGCCGGGTGGGTTACAGACAATCTATTACATAATAATCCAAAAGAAACGCGGGTTCCAGCAAAATAGAGGTGGTGGGGCATGGAAATCGCAGGTTTCGCTGGAAAACTCATTGCTCTTGGCAGAGGTATCAAGCAAGAAGCGGTGAAGACCACCCGGAGCCATCAGGACCAATTTTAACTTAAATGTTATATAATATTTAAGTTAAAATTGATTCTGATGGTCGCCGTTTCAATGTTGAGGCCGTATGGGGTGTGGCGGGGCGTGTGGATTGTGTGGACAGAGAAACAAGGTGCTATTGGCGTTAGCCTTCGGTCGAGGTTGTCTTGCGTTGTTCGGCCAGGGTCTTGGGGCGTTTTCCGAACCTGGGCTTGTGCCGGCCAATGGTGATGACCACGATCAGGGCGAGGACCGCGATATCAACGGTCAATGTGAAGCGTCCCATCAACTCGGCCACCCGATCCAGGTCCCCGGCGTCCAGAGCTTCTCTTGCGTGATGGACCAGCCATCGGCCTGTCAGGTGCAGCGGTGGTAGCGTCAAGATCAGCAGCACGACCTTGACTTGGAACCATCGCATCTTCAGGAAGACCTTGGGGTGTTGCCAAAATAAGAGCACGCCCAAGAGCACCACGCAGAAGACCGCAGGGACGATTAGATACAGGAATAAAGTGCTGCTGGTTGTGATCACGAACGTCCATTGTTCGTGAGTCTGCGGTTCGCTTGTGTGAAGCAGGACGGCGGCGGCGAGAAATCCGCCGAACAACGCGGCGACGGAAAGGATCTTTGGGATCAAAAGCCAAGGCCGGATGCCTCGTCCGGGGCGTCGGCCGTGCTTGTTTACAGGGTCAGTCATACCCGGAGTTTACCGTGTTCCACCGACCCCGGTTTGCCAATCGGCACGGGGGCGTATCCAATAGGGCATGATCTGGGTATGTCTAATTATGGCGGGGGTGGCGTTCGTGGTGAGTTTCCCGCTGTCGGGGCTGATGCTGACCGCCAGCCGTCGGCTGGGGCTGGTGGACCCGTCGGGTTTTGAGAGCCACAAGCGTCACAACCGCGTGGTGCCCAACACAGGCGGGGTAGCGATCTTCGCCGGGCTGGCGATCCCGATGGCGGCCGGCCTGCTGGGGGTCTGGCTGATCCCGGACGCCTGGTGGATCAAGAACATACCGGCGGTGGCCGAGCACCTCGACGGGCTTCGACGCAGCACATCGATGGGGGGGGGGGTGCTTACCGCCGTCTGCGTGCTGCATGTGATGGGGCTGATCGCCGATAGAAGGGCGCTTGGGCCTATGGTCAAGCTGGGGGTGCAGTTGATCGTCGCGGTGGGGTTGACGACGCTGTGTGACGTGCGGGCGATGCAGTTCTTGGATGTCTATAGCTGGTGGGGGTACTGGGTGAGCGCAGCGGTGAGCGTGACGTGGATCACAGCCATCATCAACGCGATGAACTTCCTTGACAATATGGACGGGCTTAGCGGCGGGGTCGGCGTGATTATCGCTGGGATTTACCTCGCGGCGACGCTGATCGGCGGGCAGTGGTTCATCGCGGCGATGGCGGCGCTGTTGCTGGGGTCGCTGCTTGGGTTCCTGGCGTTTAATTTCCCCCCGGCTCGGCTCTTCATGGGCGACGCCGGCTCGCTGGTGATCGGCACTGTTTTGGCGGTGATCTCGGTCCGCACGACCTACTTCGACCCGACTTCCCAAGCACCGACACTCGGCCACTGGTACGGCGTGCTTATGCCCTTAATGGTCATGGCCATCCCGCTATACGACCTGACCAGCGTGACGGTGATCCGCTTACGGCAGGGGCTTAGCCCCTTTAAGGGCGACCACAACCACTTCTCGCACCGGCTGGTTCGGCGCGGCTTAAGCGAACGTCGGGCTGTCCTTGTGGTCTGGGCGTGTACGCTGGCGTGCGGCCTGGGTGGGGTGGTGCTGGGATCGCTGGATCAGTGGCAAGCCATCCTGATCGCCTGTCAGACCGCAGCGATCATCGTGATGCTCGCCGCGATGGACAGCCGGGGTCGAAGGCGGCGGAGGTGAGTGGGGGGGGAGATTCTCCATTGGCAAGGGTGGGTGACGCGTGGTGGGCTGTCGATGCGTCATATCATTTCCCCGACCGTGGCGTGATATACATCGGAACCTGCGGGCTGGCGGCCCACAGCTATAAAAGAGCGTTGCTTGAGCGTGTTTGTGTTGTGATTCGCTCCGCTCACCATATCAACAGCGATAAAAAAACCCACGTTCGATTGAACGTGGGTTTGAGGGGTTGAGTTTTGGAGTTGGTTATCAGCGGAGGTTGTTGCTGATATTGAACTTGCCTGGGTTCTGCATCAGGCCGGGGAACTGCTGCTCTTCGATCTCGGACTGGAGGATGATCGTGGGCTTAACCAGGATCAGCAGGGTTCGTTGGTCCTTGGTGACGGAGGAGTTGGTGAACAGCCGGTTGAATACCGGGATCTTGGACAGGATCGGTACGCCGGACTCGATCTCAACTTCACCGACCAGCCTTTGACCACCGATCAACAGCGTGCCCTGGTCAGGGATGCTGACGGTGGTGGCGACACTGGTGATCTCAAGCTCGGGTGCCTCGATCGTGCCGGTGGGCAGGTTGACAATGACGTTGTTGGTGCCGGTGCCACCGGTGTTGCCGGTGTTGGTTCCGCCACCGCTGGTTTGCACTTCGCGGATTCTGATGACGGTCGCCAGACTTGGGCGGAGCGTTAGGGTGACGTAGCGCCGATCGGCGCTGATGGTGCCCTCGACGTCCAGCACGACGCCGGACTGGACGACGCTGAGCGTGGGGTCAAAGCCCACCGAGTTGGGGACGGGTTCCAGGTCGCTGACGAACGAGCGTTGCGTGGCAACGATCACATAGGCCCGCTGACCGTTGGAGAGCGTGATCCGGGGAGCGGTCAGAGTTAACGATCGCCTGTTGGCCTGGGTCGCACGAATCAGAAGATTGACCTCGAGGTCTTCCAGGAACGAGACGCTGAAGTCCGCCGCCCGACCGCTGGGTGTAAACCCGGCACCGGGAATAAAGATGCCCGGGCCGGTGCCGGAGACTTCCCCAAACGGCGTCGAACGGACCGAAGTTTCCTGGCGGTCTGCGATGTTGACGCTGTCCTGTGCGAACTTGATCGGGCCGAAGCTCGAACCGATGTCATTGATCTGGAAGTCCAGGTCGAACCCGGTCTCTTCCAGGAAGCTCTCATCGACCAGCAGGAAGCGTGCCTCGACGGAGATCTGCCCGGAGCGGATCTCCCGGAGTTGAGACAGCAGGCCGATGATGTTGCGGTGGTTGTCCGGCGTGGTCTTGACCACCAGGTTGCCGTTGAGTTCGTCCAGGCTGGAGACGTCGCCGCCGTTGGTGGACCACTCGTTGAAGTCGCCGACGGTTTCGGTGATCAGCACGGTGATCTGTTCGATCAGTTCGTCACGGGTGGGCACCTCTTCATCGTCTTCATTGTTGTTGCTGCCGAAGAGGCCACCGCCACCACCGCCACCTCTGCCGCCACCGCCACCACCGCCACCACCGCCACCACCACCACCGCCACCGCCACCGCCACCACCACCGGAACTGGTGTTGCTAAGCGCCCGGGAGAGATCGAAGCTCGGTGCGTTGGCGAAGTTTGGCACCTGCACGAGCAGGTCGCGGATGTCGTACACGCGGGTATCGGTAGTTCTGCTGAGGTCGCGTACGGTCGAGATGTTCACGACGCCTTCGATGATCGAGAAGCTGACGGGATCGAACTCGCTGCCGACCTGCTGGAGGACCAGACGCAGTGCCTGCTCAGCAGGGACGTTGTTCAGCTTCAGGGTGATGATCGTGTCCTGATCGACGCCAGCGGCTTCCAGCACGGGCCAGTTGACGAAGAAGTTGACGCCGGTGGTATTACGCAGGTAGTCGATGACGTTGGGCAGGCGGTTGGCCTCGAAGTTGATGGGGACCGCCACCTTCAACTGTGCGGCGACCTGCCGGTCGGCTTCGGACTCCCCGCCGGAGTTGTCC